>JAAUSV010000017.1 GCA_012032525.1 Leptolyngbyaceae cyanobacterium SL_7_1 | reverse complement strand
CCCACCAGCACGAGCCGGCAACAGGACTAATGCTTAGCCCAACGTATCGAGCAGTTGAGTCCTCGCTTCCGCCAACGCCTCCGCCAACTTACTGGGGTCACGTCCCCCGCTTGAGCTAAATTTGGGCGTCCCCCGCCCCCGCCGCCACAGAGTTTGGCGATCGCCCGATAAACTTACCTGCTTGCAAGCCAGCCTTGTTGACTTCCGGACTGAAGGCGGCAACCAGACTAACTTTTTCGGGTTCCGGCACGGAGCCAAGCACGATCGCCCCTTGTCCAACTTTCTGTAGCAGCCGTTCTGCCACGGTCTTGAGGGAGTCGGCATCCACCTCTGCCATTTCTGCCACCAGGATCTGCAAGGAGCCAACGGGTTCAACTTTCTCTAGCAGTTGATCAGATTTAGCGACTGCCAATTCCGCCTTCAGCGTTTCCAGGTGCTTTTGGGTTTGGCGCAGCTCGGTTTGCAGGGCAGTCACCCGATCGGGCAATTCCTCTGGTTTGGCTTTGAAGCGATCGCTTAGATCTCGCACAACCCGATCGCGCACCGTCAGGTATTCCAGCACAGAGGCTCCCGCGACTGCCTCAATCCGGCGAATCCCGGCGGCAACCCCGGTTTCGGCAATGATTTTGAACAAACCAATCTCTGCGGTGTTGCCCACATGGGTTCCACCACACAGCTCCATCGACACGCCGGGAAAGTCAATCACCCGCACCTCGTCGCCATACTTTTCGCCAAACATGGCGATCGCCCCCTTCGCCTTAGCATCGGCAATCGGCATCACGGCAACGTGGGCAGCGTGGGCTTCAGCAATCCAGCGATTGACCTGATCCTCCACCTGTTGCAGTTCCTCCGGCGTCACAGCACGGGGCAAATTAAAATCAAACCGCAGGCGATCGAAGGCAACCATCGACCCCGCTTGGGCGATCGACTCGTCTACAATCAACCGCAACGCCGACTGCAACAGATGGGTGGCGGTGTGATTGGCTTGGGCACGTCGCCGACACGCCAGATCGATCTGGGCACTCACCCGATCGCCCACGTGCAAACTGCCGCGCTCTACCCGTCCAAAGTGGATGAAAATCGCCCCATCTTTTTTGACATCCTCAATTTGCACCAGCACCTGATCGCCGGAGAGATAGCCGCGATCGCCAATTTGTCCACCCGACTCGGCATAGAAAGGAGTCTGATCGAGCGCGATCTGCACCTCAGTTCCAGCGGTTGCCGTATCAACGGGTTTTCCCTCCACCAATAGCAATTGCACGGTAGCGCCGCTGGAGACTTGGGAATAGCCCAGAAAGTCGGTTTCCTGTAACTTGGCTGCCAGAGTGTCTAGGGTGCCCTGCACGGTCAGGTCAATGGTTTCGTGGGCGGCTTGCGATCGCTGGCGCTGCTGTTCCATTGCCGTTTCAAAGCCAGCCGTATCTACCGTCAAGCCCTTTTCTTCAGCGATTTCCTGGGTCAGCTCCAGTGGAAACCCGTAGGTGTCATAGAGGACAAAGGCATCCTGTCCAGCGATCGCCCCCCCATCTGGGACTTTGGCGAGAATTTCGCCCAGCAGCTTTTCCCCCCGATCGAGGGTTTCTAGAAACGGGCTTCCTCCAACTGCACTCAGCGTTGATCGCTTTTTCCCGTGCCCGCACATTTGGGTAAGCCGCTTCGCACAGGGCGATCGCCGTTTCTGCAACGTCGGTAATGAAGGGGCGATCAATCCCCACCAACCGTCCATGCCGCACGACTCGCCGAATCAATCGCCGCAGCACATAGCCTCGTCCCAAATTTGATGCGGTAATCCCATCAGCGATCATGTGCACCACAGCACGAACGTGATCGCCAATGACTTTGAGGGAAACTTGGGCAGCAGGATCACAGTGGTGATAGTCGAGCTGGGCGATCGCCGATGCCGATTGCACAATTGGCAAGATCAGATCGGTCTCGTAGTTATTGGGAACACGCTGCAAGATTTGCGCCATCCGCTCCAGCCCCATGCCCGTGTCGATGTTTTGGGCTTGCAGGGGGGTGAGGTTGCCGCTAGCATCCCGGTTGTACTGCATGAACACCAGGTTGTAGAACTCAATGAAGCGGGTATCGTCTTCTAAGTCAATTGCTTCTGGGCGATCGGGATGGAAGTCGTAGTAGATCTCCGAGCAAGGACCACAGGGACCGGTCGGACCCGATGCCCAAAAGTTATCGGCTTCGTCCATGCGAATAATTCGCTCGACCGGAACGCCAACTTGGTCACGCCAAATCGCAAAGGCGTCATCGTCCTCACGGAACACACTGACAACCAATCGCTCCGCTGGCAAGCCAAACACTTCCGTAGACAGTTCCCATGCCCAAGCGATCGCCTTCTCTTTGAAGTAGTCGCCAAAGCTAAAATTCCCCAACATCTCAAAGAAGGTGTGGTGGCGTGCCGTTCGCCCCACATTTTCGATATCGTTGGTGCGGATACATTTTTGAGAGGAGGTGGCTCTCAGGAACTCCGCCGCTTGTTGTCCTAGAAAAATCGGTTTGAAGGGCAACATACCCGCGATCGTCAGCAACACGGTTGGGTCATCGGGCACCAACGACGCGCTGGGCAACACCTGATGTCCCCGCTCTTGATAAAAATCAAGAAAAGTCTGTCTAATTTGAGCGCCACTGAGGGATTTAAACATGGAATTCCTGCTACTCAAACGGCAAGTCTGCTAGGTGAACGACTGATGAAACTACCTACTGTGATTTCTATTGTGAATCATCAGTGGAGATTAATTGATCTAAGCTAACGCACCAATCACTAGCCTGTGATGTTACATCCAAAGTCTCCTGCTGTTCTGTTTTAAGCCGCGTAATTAAAATTGTATAATCCAGCTTTCCATGCTAATCAGCCGTCCACCCTGGTTTTTACTCCTGGGTAGCCTACCTCTCCTATCGCCCCACATTCAAGCAGAATGCTTGAATGTGGGGTTTGCCATTGCCCCACGGAAATTGGTGCTGGTAGCCTATGCTAGTGCTAGTATCAAAAATTGTTGCCAATTCAACCAGGCAAGTATAAATACTTAAATTTTCCTATTTGCAATATTTTTTTACGCTCTATTGGGAATTTCGACGGTTTTTTTTGTCGCCCAATTCGCTTCATTCTTGAAACCTAATGGGTTTCCATTAGTCATGCTTGCTTGATGAACCTTGGGTTGCTTTATGAATGCGTCACTGCTTGTGGTTGGGGATGATCGATTTTTGGCATTCATACAACAATCGATCGAGGCTCTAGATGCGATTACGATCGAGGTGGCTCCTAATCCAGCAGAAGCAGTTCCTCTGATTCAGGCTCAACAGCCCGATGTTTTGGCGATTCAAGCCCAGGCTGAGGCGTTACAACTCTGTCAACACGTCAAGGCACAAAACCGCCTTGCCTGGATTTATTGTGTATTAATTGACATTCAACCCCCATGCCATCGAGATCATGCTGGGATCGAGCTACAAACGGCGGCTCGGATTGAAGCATTGAAAAATGGTGCAGACGCCCATGTGGAAATTTCGCTAGATACCGATCGCCCCAGTGCGTGCGATAGTTCGATTGAGCAGCAGCTTGTGGGTGCCTACATTTGCTCTGGGCTACGACGGGTGAGAAATTATCGAGAACTCATGCGCACCAATGATCTACTCTCGCGATCGCCCTCTCCGATCCCCTAACCGAGCTAAACAACCGTCGCGCCTTTGAATGGGAACTGCCCCGGCAGATTCAAAATGCCCGTGCTCGTCGCATGCCCATTAGTCTGATCATGCTAGACATTGATTATTTCAAAACCATCAATGATACCTATGGGCATCTGGTAGGCGATCGGGCGCTACAACTGCTGTCGGCACGGCTGCGGCACAATCTGCGCTTCTATGACACGCCTTTCCGCTATGGCGGCGAGGAGTTCGTGATTATTTTGAGCGACACGGGTAAACAAGAGTCGGTGTTGATTGCCCATCGCATCTGTTGTTTGATTGGTGATCAAGCCTTTGTGATGAATGAGGAGTTGGATTTGACCATCACCATCAGTGCTGGCGTTGCTTCCCTGCGACCAGAAGACGATGGGCGTGGAACCAGCCTGCTCTATCGAGCCGATCAAAATCTACTTAAAGCAAAAACCCAAGGACGCAATCGGGTTGTGGGAGAGGAGGGGTAGAAAGCAGTCGGAAAATTGGCTAGTCCGCTTGGTTACTCTGCCAGTCTTTTGCAACGCGATCGATGCCATAAAAGCGTTGCCAAAAATCATCCACCATCCAGGTGGGCATGACTTTGGTCATTAGAAATAGCAGAATGTTTCCGCCCGTTGCCGCCACATAACGGGGACGAGGATGGCGATCGCTCAAGGCTTTGATAATCACCTGAGCCACCTGCTCTGAAGTCCACAATTGGCGTCCTAATCGACCCCGCAGTTGGTCGAGTTGTTCAAAGGCGGCGCGGTAGGGGGTGTTGGTGGGGTTGGCGATCGCCGTTGCCACCGTTTGTTTGGAGACATCAAAAAACTCTGTCCCCACCGGACCCGGTTCTACGACGCTGACTTTGATGTTGAAGGGTTCCAGTTCCATGCGCAGGGCATCGCTCAGTCCTTCTAGCGCAAACTTTGAGGAACTGTATAGCCCTCCCAGCGGAAATGCCAACCGTCCGCCCAAGGAGCTAATATTGACAATCCGCCCGCCCCCTTGCGATCGCATTGGGGGAATCAACATTTTTACCAACGTCAGGGGTGCAATCAGGTTCACAGCAAATTGCTGTTGCGCCGCTTCAGTGGGCACCAACTCGATCGGACCCATCTGCCCATAGCCCGCATTATTGACCACCGCATCCACCCGCCCAAATTTTTCTAAGGCTGCTTGGGCTAGCGCTTCCACCTGAGCTGGCTCAGCCATGTCGGTTGCTACCGTTAAAACCTCCGCCCCCATTGAGCGGCAGGCGATCGCCACCTCCTCCAGTTTCTCCACTCGCCGCGCCGCCAGCACCAACCGCACATTGCTAGACGGTGCCAGCGCTTTTGCCAAGGCGGCTCCAATCCCAGCGGAGGCACCTGTAATGAGAATGACCTGTCCAGCGAGAGATTGAGGCATAGTTTGGCAAGATGGGAAGGTGATTCTCTAGGTTCATAGCCATTAAATCTACCCCATATTCATGACCTCCTACATCTATCTACATGGATTTGCCTCCAGCCCCAACTCTGCCAAGGTGCGCTTCTTGCAGGAACAGTTCGATCGCCTGGGACTTCAGCTTCAGGTGCCCGATCTCAATCAGGGCGATTTCTTTCACCTGACCCTGACTCGCCAGATTCACCAAGTTGAAGGGTTGATTGCCTCTCCAAAACCCGTGACGTTGATTGGCTCTAGCTTTGGTGGTTTAACCGCCGCCTGGTTGGCAGAACGCAACCCCTCCGTACAACACCTCATCCTACTTGCCCCGGCGTTCAATTTTGTCGCCCACTGGTTGCCCAAACTGGGGGCAGCCACCGTGCAGCAGTGGCAACAGGAAGGCTCCTACCCGGTTTACCACTATGGCGCAGGAACACCGCTGCCCCTGAGCTACAACTTTGTGACCGATGCCCAAACCTACAACGATCGCCACCTACAACGCCCCATTCCCACCTTGATCTTTCACGGACAATCGGATGAAATTATCCCCATTGCCGCCAGTCGAGCCTATGGGGCGGAGCGATCGTGGGTGCAGTTGGTAGAGCTAGAGAGCGACCACATGCTGACGGATGCGTTACCAGAGATTTGGCAAAAGATGAAGGTGGACATTTGTCAGGATCAAGTGGGTGCTGAGGGCTAAGTAAAATTGCCAAACCCCAGGCGTTATCTCGATCGCAAATTAAACTGCCCTGGGGGTCGGCGTGCCATGCGAATGGTGGTGGGGAGGACGCCAACTAAAAGGGCAAAGGCATCGTCTGGCACTCGCAGAATCGTATCTTGATCAAAATAGGTTTCAAACTGGTTGAGGATCAGTTGGGCTCGCTGGAGGGGAATGGTTTTCTCGGTTAGCTCGTAGGCAAGGCGAATCCATTGCCGCCGAATCAAATAGGCATCTTGTCGTTCTTTGTGATTTTGAGGTTGCAAAAGGGAGAGATTCCCCACAGGGAGCACCTGCTGACATTCTTCGTCGAGCACTCCCCCGATCGCTGCTCCGGGTCCAGCAAACTCGGTGTGGTATTGCTTAAACAAAATCACACCATTTTGCGGCGACCGTTGACGATTAACAGGTGACCGCTGCGGAGATAGTCTAATATGGCGGAGGGATTGGAGGAGTCGGGCAAGGGTGGAGGGGTTGCAGGATCGGGTAAATCTAGTGGAGTTGCATGACCATTTCTGTCATGACGATGGTCAGACGAAGGCTCTCTTCCAAAGACGGTTTGATAGCGTGGCTGATTGTCGCTATCCATGTCTGACTCCTAAGCAAATGCCAAGATGAGGGAACAAACTACAGCAGTGGCGTATCCGTTTGCAACCCCCAAGGAGGGAAACGAGCAATCGGCTCACGGGGTAAGTCAACGCGCAATCACCATTTCTGTGAATGCTTCTGTGAATGCGATATCAGCAGGTAGAAACCCAAAAATGACCGTTAGCTCTGAGCGAAATCGATCGCCAGCGTGAGAGCAATTAGGAGGAGGTAAAGGAATGCAATGGTTGACTCTGTTGAACCAGCACCATGTAATATTTTATGGCATTTACTTATTTCGATGGCAAAGGATTAGGCAAAAACCCCGATTGGATTATGAAGCTATTGCAAAGAATTCAGTAAAAGGCGAAAGTAACGCACTCCGACGACCGAGGGTGCGGTTGCCAGGGCTGCCACATAGTTTGCAGATGGTGTGAACGAATGGAGCATCCACTCCTCACTCTGGTCACTCAATGGTTTATCGAGTCGGAGGACAGGGGAGCAATGGCGATCGCCAGCAACCCCAATTTCCAAGTGGCTCAATGCCGCTAACCCCTCACCCGTTGCTTTCAACACCGACTCCTTCGCAGTCCACAATCGAAAAAAAGCAGCCTGCCATTGCTCCACGGGCTGGCTCGTCAACCAGTTGTATTCTCTAGGCATAAAAAACCGTCGTGCCAAGGTAGCAGCCTCGATCGGGCGCAAATATTCTACATCGATACCCACGGGTTGCCTGCGATCGCATAGAGAGATAAATCCTCGGAATGGGACACATTAAAGTAGAGACGTTGTTCCGGATCGGCAAATGCCAGTGATGGTTTGCCACGGGAGCTATAGCAAAACCGAATTTGGCTGGGATGGTGTGCCAAATACCCCCCCAACACCGATCGCAAAATCCCCCGTGCCATGATGAATCGGCGTCGATGGTGCTCAAAATAAAACCGATCGGCGCGATCGCGTTCATCCATTGAAAGCCATTGGCTCAACAGTTCAAGCTGGGCGATTTCGGCACCAAGCTCAGCCTGCCATACATGGATCGCTGGGGTGAGAGAACCGCTAGCCGACAACTCCGCCGACAGCGCTGATAACCCGTCCCACGGAACTGAGTGCCATTGTGGATCAAGAGATTGCATGGCTCTACCGATAGACAATTCGTAAAATTGGAGAAAATCAAAAATAGCTTGTCGATCTTTGACAACTTATGAAATAATAGTTGTTTGTGTTTAATTGTTAGCTAACCTGATTTTTTTAGAATTATGGCTAAGGGCGTCCGTGTCATCATTACACTAGAGTGTACGGAGTGTCGTACAAACCCCGACAAGCGATCGCCTGGGGTTTCCCGCTACACCACCACCAAAAATCGTCGCAACACAACGGCGCGAATCGAGCTGAATAAATTTTGCACCCACTGCAACAAGCACACTGTTCACAAGGAAATCAAATAGGTTAACGGGTTATGAGTTACTATCGCCGCCGGATTTCTCCCATCAAGCCGGGAGATCCCATTGACTACAAAGATGTCGATCTCCTGCGTAAGTTTGTCACCGAGCGGGGCAAGATCCTGCCTCGTCGGATCACGGGTTTGACCGCCAAGCAACAACGGGATCTCACCCAAGCCATTAAGCAAGCTCGTATTTTGGCGTTGTTGCCCTTTATCAATCAAGAAGGTTAGCCGCTGCGATCGTCGCTTGCACCCCGCACGCCCATGGTTTACCCCGCATTCTCATTGCCCAATGGAGAAGGGAACGCTAGTTGAATTTCGGCTCCATGGCGATCGCCGTCTCGCTGTGCTCGATCGTCCTGAGGGTAAAAAGCATTGGATTGTGGTTGACGAGCGTGGACAAGCCCATACCCTGCATCCTCGGCAGATTACCTATGAGGTGACAGGAATTGCGATTAAGCCTGGAGAAATTCCGGGCTTTTTGCGTGAGATCGATCCCTATCTCGATCCGTCTAGCCTAGAGGTGGCATGGGAACTGCTGGTAGAAGACGGAGAAACGGTAGACCCCCCCGCCATGGCGCGGTTGTTGTTTTCTGACCAAAGCCCATTGCTTTGCTACGCTGCCTACTGTTTGCTCTCAGAGGACAAGCTATATTTCAAGCAAAAGGGCGATCGCTATGAACCGCGATCGGCTAGTCAAGTAGCGGATCTAAAACACCAGTCGATGATGGCGGTGCAGCGGCTGCAAGAGTGGCAAGGGTTTCTCGATCGCGCCCAGCGAGCCATTCAAGGCGAAGTGGTAGAGTGGCAAAATAGTGATGCCGGGCGAGTCGAGGCGTTAGAGAGATTTGCTACGCTGGGAGAAGAAGCGACCCATCGACTGCCTGCTCTAGAGACACTGGCAGCGTTGGGCTATCCGGAGACCTCGGAGGCGGCGTTCACCTTGTTAGTTGATCTGCGGCTCTGGAGTCCCCACGAAAATTTGTTTCTACGGCGGAGTCACATTCCCATTCAGTTTCCTAGCGGAGTACGCGATATGGCTGAAGCTCGTCTGCACAATCCGCCGCCTGACGCCGATCGCCGCCTCGATCTAACCATGCATAAGGTCTATACGATCGACGACGAAAGCACCCGCGAGATTGACGACGGCTTGAGCGTAGAACCCTTGGCAGACGGCAACCACCGACTGTGGATTCACATTGCTGATCCAACCCGTTGGCTGACTCCCGGCGATGGATTAGATCTAGAGGCACGCCGCCGCTGCACCTCGGTCTACCTGCCTACGGGCATGGTGCCGATGTTTCCGTTAGAACTCGCCACCGGGTTGATGAGCTTGATTCAAGGGGAGATTTGTCCTGCCCTGAGTTGTGTAGTGCTGGATGATAGCGGAGCCATTCAGCACTACACGATCGCCCCCAGCCTGGTCAAACCCACCTACCGACTCACCTATGAAGATGTCGATGAGATGTTGCAGTTGGGGGTTCAAGCTGAGTTGGAATTGGAAACCCTTGCCACCTTGGCAGCCCGGCGACAGGTGTGGCGGCGATCGCAGGGAGCCATCAGCATTCACATGCCGGAGTCGTCGATCAAAGTTTACGGGGACGAGATTACGATCCAAGTGCTGGAAGACTCCACTTCCCGTAATTTGGTTGCCGAGATGATGATCTTGGCAGGGGAAGTGGCAGGACGCTATGGGCAAACCCACCAATTACCGTTGCCCTTTCGGGGGCAGTCCCAACCGGAGTTGCCCGCCGAAGAAGAGTTGCTGATGTTACCCCCTGGTCCCGTGCGCTACTGTGCAATTCGGCGCTGTATGCCCCGTGGTGAAATTGCGAGCGCTCCCTTGCGCCATGCTAGTTTGGGGCTAGAGGTCTACACCCAAGTCACCTCACCCATTCGCCGCTACGCCGATCTGTTAGCCCATTTTCAAATTAAGGCACATCTACGGGGTGAGCCGTTGCCATTTCCGACCGAGCAAATGAAGGATTTGCTGCAAGGTGTCAGTGCGACTGCCTACGAAGCAACATTGGTAGAGCGACAGACTAATCGTTATTGGGGTTTGGAGTACCTGCGGCGTCACTCTGGCGAAATCTGGCAGGCACTGATGTTGCGCTGGCTGCGAGAGCACGAAAATCTCGGACTGGTGCTGTTGGAGGATTTGGGGTTGGAGTTAGCGATGCGATTCAATCGATCGATCGAGCTGGGCGATCGATTGGAAATCAAAGTCACCTATGCCGATCCTCGCCAAGATCTAATTCAATTTGCCGAAATGACCGAATCGACCGTCCATTACACCTAACTGATGCTTCAGTAGCATCGGTTGCTTCAGAAACCAAGGGTAGACCGCATCTGAAGCTCGTTGTCTGAATTGATAGGGTTATTGATAGGGTTCTAGTCAAACAGGTTTGAGACTGGCACTTTGAACTGGGTTCCAGAAAAATTTGTGCACTAGCATGAGACATTCTGAAGTAGACAAGATTAGCGCAACGCCTTGTCCTTCACCGTAGTCTCAACCCACTTGCCCCATGAGTACGCATCCCGATCGCCCGATTCGGATTGAAATCACTGTTCCACCCAACACGACAGAGTTGCTGATTGGGCTGCAACAGTGGCAGGAGTTAGGGCTAATTTCTCAGCGCCAAATCAAGCAGATCGCTCAACAGCAATTGACCTGTCCCTTGCCCACTCCTGCGATCGCTCCTCCACCCCGCCAACCTGATTTCATTTCGGATGAGGCTACCCTAGCTCGATCGCCAGTTCCAACCTCAACGGCGACGGCAGTGGAATCCTCGATCGCCGCTCCAGTGCCGGAATTTGTCCGCCAACGGCTTCAGGCACTGCGGACAGAAATTAGCGTCATCTGGCTGCTGCTTCTGGGGGTATTTTTGGTGGTGGTGTCGTCGGGGGTGTTGGCGGCGAGCCAGTGGCAACAGTTCACGCCCTTGGGACAGTATGGGGTGTTGTATGGCTATACCTTGCTGTTTTGGCTCTCCAGCGTTTGGACGGCTCGACAACCCAACCTGCACCTGACGACTCGGACGCTACAAGCCACGACCCTGCTCCTGATTCCAATTAACAGTTGGATGATCGATCAAATTGGCTTGGGGCAACTGGGATTGGCAGGAGCGATCGCCCTGCTGGCGTTCCTGACGCTGGGGGCAGTTTTGGTGACGTTAGTGGGTTCTATGGTTGAGCCTGGGATGCCGCTGCGATTGATGCAAATCGGGGCGATCGCCCTTGCCGCACTGCACTGGGGGTGGCGTGGAGCCTTTGGCGAATTGGTTCCATTGATTGCCCCCTATGCTGGGGTGATTGGGACAGTGTTCTTGCTCCATCAGACGCCTGTGATCCCAGTATCCGAGCAGCCCGACCGCGATCAGCCAGTTGATTTACCACCGTTGCCCTTGATGACAACCTTGCTGATGGGGTCGGCGCTGTTATTGGTCGTGCGGGCGGCGATCGCCCCAGTACCTCTGCACCAGTTGGGGTTAGCCGTGGGGTTGCTCGGTTGGGGGTTGAATCGGTTGGCGCGTCCGTTTGAGGTTGCGCCCTTCTGGAGTCGGGTAGGCACACTATTCATGGGGGTGGGCTGGCTAATGGCGCTGCTGGCGGTTCCACCCTGGCAAGCGGTGGTAATCAGTGGGTTAGGGCTGGGGTTGTTGGGCGATCGCCTCTCCCGCTTCCATCGCCCTACTGATTTAACCGCATTCATCCTGGTGGGATTGCAGACCTATTGGCTGGTGGGGCAACTGATTCCCTCGAATACACGGCAGCGCTTGCTGGAGTGGGTGGCAGCGATCGCCGGAACGCCCTTCATTGATCTATCTGTGGGAGGAATCATTGGGTTCCCCTGTGTTCTGCTGGTGCTGGCATTAGCACGACAACTCCGACGACAGCAACAAGCCGCATTGGCGACCCATGCTGATCAGTGGGCATTGGTGTTGGGAACGGCGCTGGCGGCAATTAGTTGTTTGAATCCACTGATGCGATCGCTCAATCTCGTTCTATCGGCATTAACTCTAATAGCGGTGGTTCGGAATAAGCCACAGCGATCGCTGATTTATCTAACTCACACGATCGGGCTACTAGCGATAGTAAGCGGGGTTCAGTGGGTGTATGCCCCGTTGTCGGGCACCCGTTGGGCAATGATTTTCCTAATTGGTATGGGATTGGAATGGGGCATTGGCTTAGGAAGGCGCGATCGAGCATTCTCTGAACCATCCCCCACTGCTCAATGGGTTTGGCAACAGAGCGCTTGGTTTGCTGGATTGGTGCTTGCCGGGTGCAGTTACATGGCGTTGACCGCTGATGCAGGACTAGAACCATTGCGGTGGGGATGGCTGTGGCTAGCAACGCCGATCGCCCTCACCCTAATTGCAAGGCGCTCCTACCCCCACACCGCCGCGTGGCTGAGTTTAATCACGCTGCTACTGGTGCAATCGTTTACGTTTCCCGTTGCCCATTGGCGGTTGATCGGGTTTGCTGTAGCCGTGCTGCTGTTGTGGGTGAATACACGGCAATTGCAAAACCTGCTTCCAGCCATCTTTAGCGTTGGGTTTGGCTTGGCATTGTCCGCCACAATGACTTGGGAGATTTTTCGCAGTCTATCAGCGGAGGGAATTGTCAGGTTGGGGGGCGATCGCCCTGTTGGGATTGGTAGCCTTTCACACCCTGTTGCACACTCGCCCAACCCGCCTCGCCCAACTCTACACCCAGGCAATCCAGGGGTGGATTGTTGTGCTCGCCTACCTGGAGTTGTTGGCACTGACGCTGGATCTGGCATGGGGCATGGAGGGGATGACGAGGTTGGAATTGCTAGCCAGTGGGTTGCTGCCGATCGTCGCCGCCTACAGTCTTTGGCGGGGGATTGGGGGTATGGGTGCAATTATTTTGGCGTGGAGCTTGGAAGTATTCCTGATCAGCGGTGTGGATGTGGGGATCGAGCGGTTAGCGCTTCAGGGAACCGCTGTGATAGAAGGACGGTTGACCGGAATCGCGATCGGCAACCTAGCCCTTGCATTCCTGAGTCAGTTGGCGGGGGATTGGTTTTACCGACACCGCTCCTATCCCTGGAGTTGGCATGGCATTCCCCTGCTCTATGCGGCGATCGGGTTTACGATCAGCCACCGCGATTTTACGGCTGCTACGGGGTTGTATACCCTAGCCGCCGCCCTAATCGGCGTGGGAGTAGGTCGGCGACGGGGACGATTGCGAGGGCTGACGATCGTATCCCTGTTGGTGGGGTCGGTGGCAGTGGCAGAGGGGCTGATTTATCAACTTCTGCAAGCTGAGGGTGGTAACGTGGGCGACGGGGTGCTGATCCTGGCGGGCATGAGCGGCATTTTTGCCCTGCTGTATCGTTGGTTGATTCAGCGGCTCTCCTGGCTGAGGCTTTCGATCGCAGAGTTGAAGGCGATCGCCCATCTACATTGGCTCGCTAGCAGTGGGTTGGCGATCGGGGCGATGCTCACCTCCCTCAGTCCAGCGGGAAATCTGGGTTGGTTGGGCTTAGTGGCAGCACTGGCACTCTATGCCGTCATCGAGGGGCGCTCCTTTGACCCCTGGGTCTATGTAGGAATTGGGTTAGTGACGGTGGCGATCGGCTACCAGTTGTATCGACTGGTTCCCAATACGGAGAATTTATTAGGTTGGGCGGGGGCGATCGCGGCGTTGTTGGCTGTGGGGCTATATACCCCTCCGTGGCGACGTTGGGGATGGTCGCCCACTCCTTGGCGAACCGCCGCGATGGGTCTCCCTATGCTGGTCGTGACTCCAACTTTGGGTATTGCCTCTATTCCCTGCCTGCTAGTGGTGGCGGCTTTCTATGCCTGGTTAGCCTATGGGCGATCGCAACCCCGCCTCAGCTATCTCAGTTTGGCATTGACAAATTGGACTATTGGGCGGTGGTTGGCGGAGTTAGGTCGGTTAGAGCCTCTGTGGGTTGCCTTGATGATCGGTCTATCCCTACTCTATGGGGTGCACATTGATCCGGCGCTGCAAGCACCTACCGACCGGACAAACCGTCATCAACTGCGTTGCTTGGCGATCGGCTTGATCTGTCTCACCGCCCTTTACCAATCTGAAATCGATCGCTGGGCAGCCGTTTTAACCCTGGGAATCAGCGTAGTACTGATTTTGGCGGGACTCTCCTTCCGCCTGCGGGCGCCGTTGTTTATCGGTACGCTCACGTTTATTTTCCAGATCCTACGACAACTTTGGCTGCTAGTCAGTCTTTACTCACTGCTAATCTGGGCGGTGGGTATTGCCCTGGGCTTGTTATTTATTTGGGTGGCTGCCACGTTTGAAGCGCGACGAACCCAAGCCACCAGTCTAATTCGCTATTGGACAGCGGAACTTGCTCAGTGGGAATGAGGGCGATCGCCACGGTCCATCCCTTCTAGCCACCGCCCCAATGGCAGGTTCAAATCGTCGAAGTGTCCCTGGAAGAAAGCCGTTTGCTGGAACAAGTTTCACAATGAACCTATCAAATTGAACTAGCCGGATTTGACCCCGGTCGCTTGGATGTGTAAATAGGAAGCGCTTGCCGCTCAGGACATCAACCCAGGGGAGCAAAGACAGTGACTCAAGAGTTTCATCTATCCATTACTCCAGTCGGGGGCGATCGATTTTTAGCCCGAACAGAGCGCGTGGCTCCGGGAGTCCCCCTTGCCGAGGAACAAATCATCCTGCCGCTTGACTCCTGGCTTGCCCAAACCCGACGCTTAATGAATCACCCCTTGCTGGGGTTGTTACAACAGCCTTCATCGCCAGCCGTGCCACCGACCCAAACATCAACGGCGATCGCCCCCCAAACCCTATTGGAACTAGGGCACCATCTCTACACCGCTCTGATGCAAGACACCCTGCGCGACAGTTGGGTGATTGCCCAAAGCGTTGCCCAAAATCAGGGCGAAATTTTGCGACTGCGACTGGGTCTAAAGGGACTACAACTGCCGCGTTTGCCTTGGGAGGTCATGCAAACCACAGGCTTGACTGAGCCAATCCCATCCCCCACTAGTACTGGATTAGCTGCCCATCCGTTGGCAACTCGCACGGACGTGGTGTTTTCCCGCTACCAAGCCATGGGGGTGATGGGAAAAATTACCCCTATTTTAGAATCTGCGCAACCCCTACGGATTCTGATGGCGATCGCCGCTCCCACAGACCAGCAACGGCTGAATCTCCGCCGGGAGGCATTGCAACTCCAACAGGAGTTGAGTGCCCAATCCAGCGCTAGCGGCAACCCTTGTCGCCCCATCCACCTGACTCTCCTAGAACAACCTGGACGACAGCGGTTGACCCAGGAGATTGAACAGGGAGGGCTATCAAGTAGTCCACTATGCCGGACACAGCGATCTAGGCGAGTCGGGTGGAGCCTTGTATCTGGTGAATGACAAGACGGGGCTAACGGAACCCTTGAGCGGAGATGACCTCGCCGGGCTGCTAGCCAACAACGGCATTCACATGGCAGTGCTAAACTCCTGTCGTGGCTCCTACACGGCAACTGCCAACAGCTCAGATGAGGCAAATCGCAATCTGGCAGAGGCACTAGTCGATCGGGGTATTCCGGCAGTATTAGCTATGGCAGAGACCATCCCAGATGAGGTGGCGTTGACGCTAAGCCAGTTGTTTTATCGAAATCTCAAGCAGGGGTATGCCATTGACCTCAGCCTTAGCCGGGCACGACAAGGGTTGCTTTCTGCCTACAGTTCTCAACAACTGTATTGGGCGTTGCCAATTTTGTATATGAACCCTGAGTTTGATGGGTATCTCACCGGGGGCGATCGCCCAGGAGAGATGACGGATCTATCCTTGCTGTCGTTGCCCATCTATGACACTCCGATCGATTGGGTAGAGGACGCAGCCCTGACAGACCAAGCCGTGGCAGGGGACAAACCCGCCCTGCCAGATGCCCTATCGGAGGAAGAGGATTCTACCGTGGTTGCCAGCCTGATCCAACAGCTTTCCCACCCCTTCCCGATCGCCCCTCCATCGACCGCCCATCCATTTGGGGCAGACGATGGGGAGGAGCCGGATGAGGATTGGTTAAGTTGGGCATGGGAAACCCCGGAAATGGTAGCAACGGGTGGGGCGATCGCCGCCATCAGGGCGGAGCCCAACACCGACCCAACCGAACTCCCTTCTCCGATCGCCCTCCTAGAGCCACCCCGCCAGCTCTTGTCAGAGCCTGTGGCAGAGCCAGTTCTATCCAACGACAAGCGGCGATCGATGTGTTGGGAATAGGGTTGGGGGCTGGGATTGTGAGTTTGGTGGGCGCAGTGGTGCTGACAACCGGGCGCGTCTGGCAAGGGCAGTTCACTTCACTTCCAGTCGCGACTCCGTCAGCCCAAAGCACAGCCTTGACTATGCCAAGCGATTGGAACAGTTTGGAGACCGCCGAGGTTGGAGGGCTTGCCATTGCCCGTTTCAAGCAAAAGGATTGGACGGTGGGGCAGCAGGCGGTGGAAAATTTGCTCGATCGCGGGGCGTTGCAGGAGGCGGAAGCCGCTTTGTCCGCTGTCCCAGATTCCCATCTGAGCGATCCGACGATTCGCTTTTTACGGGGACGATTGGCATGGCAATCCCTCAAGCAAGGCAATGGTGACTATAGCCCTGACGATGTGCGGCGGTTTTGGGATCTCGCCGTCGAAGCCCAGCCCAACTCTGCCCTTTATCAGACTGCTTTGGGATTTGCCTACTATGCTGAGGGTCGCTATCAGGAAGCGATCGAACCGTTTTGTCGCTCGATCGCCCTCGCCGCCCAGCCCTCGCCCTCGCTGTCAGTTATCGATCGCTCACCATCCCCTGCCAATTGTCTGCCTGACCAACCTCCAACCGATCGACAGGCACGCAACGCCTATGCAGGTATCGCTCTGGTTATGGCTCAACTGGCGACCGACACTACCCACGGAACTCCCGATCAACTCACCCACGCGATCGCCATCCAACGCGCTGTGTTGGAAAGTGACCCAGTGCACTACGAAGTGCAAGCATTGAGCGGGGATTGGCTATGGAATGCCAGTGCTATCCAGGAGTGGGATCGATTGATGCAACTCCAATCCTGACGAGCCTAGCTCGTCCTTTAACTGGGAATGGATTCAGAGTGTTGTGATGGCGAGCGTTTGCTCAGGCGTCGAACCGTTTGGGGGTGGCGTAGGCGTTGGGAAACTCATCATTGACCCCGATCACACCCCCCACCGCCACAATCCCAATGACCACGGAGGAACCGAATCGCTGCTATCTTGGCTGATTGGGCTTGCCGTTGCAGCCGGTTGAACGCTAATCACTGGCGGTTGAATGGCAACGACGGAGGGACTTGCTCTCAGGATCGGTTCGTTGGCAAGATCGTAATCCGCTAAACTGCGCCATGCCACCACTCCTGCCACCACCAAGCCAACCCAACACCCGCCAACAAGCCAGACGGGGTGTTGCAGTAGTTTGAGTAACAACTGGGTGAGTTTGGCAGATCGCACCACGGGTTGGGGAAATTGATGGATATTCCAGTATTCTAACCTTCCCATCTGATTATCCCATCGTCACTTAGCTAGAGGGGGGCGATTCAACCGTAGGAATCAGGGGAAGTTGAACGGTAAAAATTGTTTCTTGGTAGGTGCTGCCAACCTCCACCTCTCCCTGCAACTGTTCGACCAGTTTCTTGACCAGCGCCAGCCCTAGCCCGGTGCCACCGTGTTTCCATGGGTCAGCATGGGGGATGCGGTAGAACCGCTCGAAAATGCGCGATCGCTCTTTCAATGGAATTTCAACACCCGAATTGCTCACACTCAAGCGGATGGTATGTGCCCGTTTGGTCACGGTCAAGCTAATTTTTTCCCGGGGGGGTGTGTATTTACAGGCATTGTGCAACAGCTCAGTCATCACCCGATCGAGCTTGGGAAGGTCGGAGACTAGGGTTGTAATGTCGGAGGAAACCTCCAATTGCCACCGTTGCTGCTGTTTCTTAGTGCGCTCTAGAAAGGGTTGAATTAGCTTTAATAACCAGTCTTGCAAGCAGATTACAGTCAAATTCAACGGTTCTTTTTCTCCGTCCAATCGGGAAAGATCCAGTAGATCGTTTACTAGGCTAATTTCACGGTTGCATTCACTCTGCAAAATTTCTAGATAGCGGACGATCGGGCTGTGACCGTCGAGCCATCCCGCCCGATCGAGGGTCAGTTCAATCATCTGAGTTGCCATACGGATGCTGGCAATGGGGGTGCGTAGTTCGTGGGAAACGGTGCTGAGAAAGTCATCCTTGAGGCAGTTGAGCCGTTCCAATTCTGCCACCTGGGTTTGAGCTGCCTTATACAACCGTGCTTGTCGAAGGGCGATCGCGCACTGATTTGCCACCTGCTCCACTAGCCGGATGTCTTGCTCACTGAATGCATAGAATTTGTGATTAATCAGCCACAGATCGCCCAGAGCGCGTTTGTCATCCAGAATCGGACATGCCAGCATTGCCACGTGTCCCCGTACCGGACTGGGAATGATGGAACAGAACTGAAACGCTTGTCCCTGAAGTAATTGTTGATAAAGTTCTGGGAAAGCCCCCATATCCGCCACCCGTCCCTGGGAGGGAAATACTGAGGCAGTATATTCGTAGCAAACAGTGGATGTACCCTGGTCAAGGTCATACAAAGCAGCATTACAGCCGCTCACCCCGATTGCTAGCGTCAACTCCCGCACCACGGATTGCAAGATTTGATCTTCATCCAAGCTATCTCGAACTCTGTCGGTGATGCGTTTTAGCGTTGCCTCAAAGTCAAAGGCAAGTTGAAGCTGGGCAGTGCGTGCCCGAAATTTGCGCTCTAGCTCATGATTGACTCGGTGCAATTGCTGATATGACTCTGACTGATGAATCGCAACAGCGAGTTGGCTGGCGAGTTGCCTGACAAGGTGAATGTCAACGGCTCGCCACGATCGGGGTTGGTGGCACTGCAACTGGAGCAACCCCCACAGTGAACCTTGGGAGAGAATGGGCACCGTCAACGCTGCCTGCATTGCCCCAGCCAATTCCCACTGCCCTACACTGTCAGATGAGGCAGTGGACTCAGCGATCGCCGTGACATTGCCCTGCTGATAGAAACTGAGTTGGGCAGGGTTCAGCAGTGGGTCGGGCAACGGCTGAGTTGGAGCGCCTAGGGTGGTGGCGATGCTACAGAGGCTGCCGCTGATCACTTGGAAAATAGTTACCCGCTCGACCTCAAATTCCTGTTGAATCAGGACGATCCCATTGGCTAGAAAATTTTCATGGTGTGCCGTTTGGTGGAGGTGTTGGGTCAGGTGGCTGAACCGTGTTAAGGGATCACAGGGCTGGGGCTGGCTGACTAGAAACCCCGTTCGATCGGAGCGATCGATCGCCTGCGAACCCAGGTCATGACTGCCGTCTACCCAAAGGGCACTTTGATCAACAGGCTGGGTAAAGTGATTTAAGTCCATAGAGGTACACGGCACGGGCATACTAGCAATTTGCTCCACTTAGCCCTTGTAGTTTTCCCACGCTGACTGCCAATTTCTCAGATAGGCGGTTGTAGCAGTCGTTCGACCCATTTAAAAAACAGAACCCCAAAAGGCAGGTGCCTTTTGGGGTTCTGGCAATCTGGAAGCTAGAAAAGTATGGCTGACACCATGAGCGGTAACTATACCTGCACCGTAGTTTTTGCCTCGGTTGGCAGTGAACGGTTGCTGGGTTCCGTTGCTCTACCCAATGTGGCTTCTCCCGTAATCAACCGCGCCCCGCGATTGCGGGTGAAGTAGTTCCAACCCCACTGGAGCATAACAATCAGCTTGTTGTCGTATTCGATCAGGTAGAAGATGTGGGCAAAAATCCAGACGAACCAGGCGAGGGGTCCAGAAAACTTGATGAATCCTAGATCGGCAACAGCGGCATTTTGTCCAATCACCGCCAAACTACCTGCATCCTCGTACTTGAAAGGGGGGAGAGTTTCTCCCTTCAATTGCTGCTTCAGCAATCGGGCAACGTATTGCCCTTGTTGCATCGCCACCGGAGCAACTCCCGGTAGAGGTCGTTCGCCTTGGTGAGCAAAATGGGCGAGGTCGCCAATCACAAAAATGTTGGAGTGGTTGGCAAGACTGAGGTCGGGTTCCACCATCACCCGTCCAGCCCGATCGAGGGCAGCGCCCGTGCGGTTAGCCAGCACCTGCCCCATTTCCGATGCCTTGACTCCAGCCGCCCAGAGAATGGTTTTAGAGGCAATATGTTGAGTCTCGTCCCCTTGCACCGTTGTCACTATATCCCCGGTGATATCTGTGACCTTCGTACTCGGACAGACCGTCACTCCCAATTTTTCTAAAGACTGCTGAGCTTTGGCGGAGAGGTCAGCGGGATAGGGGGGTAGGACTCGATCCATGCCCTCTAGCAGCAGGATCTTCGCCTCAGTGGTTTTAATGTTGCGGAAGTCGTGCTTTAGGGTGTTGTAGGCAAGCTCGGCGATCGCCCCTGCCAACTCAACCCCAGTGGGACCCGCTCCCACAATTACAAAGGTGAGAAATGCCTGACGCTTGTCGGGATCGGTTTCCTGCTCAGCCGCTTCAAATGCCAAGAAAATTCGACGACGGATTTCTAGGGCATCTTCGACTGTCTTTAGCCCAGGAGCAGTGGATTTCCAATGCTCATTACCAAAGTAGTGGTGGCTCACCCCCGTCGCCACAATCAACGTGTTATAGGACAGCTCGCTGCCACGGGTGATCACCTGTTGGTTTTGGGGATCAAGATCGATCACCTCATCCATCAACACTTGGACATTTTTGTTGCTGAGGATGCCCCGTAGGGGAGAAGAAATGTCAGCGGGAGACAGGGTGCCCGTTGCTACTTGGTACAGTAACGGCTGAAATAAATGAAAGTTGCGCTTGTCGATTAGCGTAATCTCGACGGGAATACGGCTAAAGGCTTTGGCGGCATACAACCCACCAAACCCACCTCCGACAATGACAACTCGATGGGTCGATTGTTCAGTCATGCTTAGCAACGCCTCCAATGGATTCGATTTACTGGAGAAGCACCTCAATTGTGAGTAACTATTAAACGGTTTGAAATCTAACCTGAGAGGAAAATTGCATCAGTCTACTATGAGAGCCTACAGTCCATCCTTTGCTACAGGAGAAGAACTAAAAGAATTGGAACGATTAAATTCGACTTCGAGTTTAGTTTCTATGCTGTACAGGGATTTTACTGATACATTGACCACGTCAACGATCATTATGCGTAATAGTTTATGACATTACGTTAAGTTTCCAAGTAGTTATCGCTACGGGGATCAGGGTTTTCCTTAAAGAATGACTACCCAAACCGCCGAACGGCATATTTTTTGGAAAAGTGTTTCTAAAATGAACGGCGTTCAGCCTAGATTTAGCCCTAAAACACCGTTCCATCGCTCAGCAGTTGAATGGGCGGTGCCCCGCCTCGCAATTGTTTGGCAATCTGCCGACCTGCTGCCCACGTTCCCCCCTCCAACACCTTGACCAAAGGGAGTTCTGCCTCTGTCAGTCCCAGTTGGTTGCGAACGGCGATCGCACCCGATCGAGCAACACTACCGTCAGCGCTCGCCATTCCACAATCACTTCTGAACCGGGGGCATGGGGCAGCGCCATCACATCTGGGTGTTTGGCGTGGAGCAGTCCCAAATCCAGACACAATCCGCCATTGCGGTATTCGGCTAAGCCCGTGAGTTCGGGCAACCCGGTAATTTCTAACCCTAACGTTTGCAGCGGCTCCAACAGAGAATAGGTTAACCACTGGGAGAGCTTGTGAAAGGGAACCAACTGGGAACCCACCCCGCAATCGGGCAGGGCGGCATGCAACCAGACATCGCCCAAATTGCTGTTGGCGATCGCCGGTCGTCCTGCCCAAATCTCTCCTAGCCCAGTTAGCACCGCTTGAAACACTTCAGTGGCAGGCAATTGCTGATTGGTCGATCGCCCCACCAGATAATCCACCAGATTTCCCAACCGAGCCGGAGTGGTTCCAAATAACTGGGGAGAGTCGTGCAGCACCTGTCCCAAGGTTTGCAACAACCCCACCCGACCCTCCACCCCCACCAAAGGATTATCAGGGCTGACCTGAAACCCTTCCTCTAGCCTTGCTGCCGTCAAATTAGCCAATCCGTCGGCATCGGCTTGCAGGGGGCGATCGGGCTGGCTGGAAAATCCGCCTTGACAAAATAAATGGAAACTGGCGATCGCTAAGCCCTCCGAGCGGTTAAACCGTTGTCCCGTCTGGGGTTCTTGATAGTGCCACTGTGCCCCTGCCCCTGCATCTAATAGGACACTGGTAATCGCTAAATCAACCTCGATCCGAGCTTTTTCTAACGCTTCCACGCCGTCTAAGGATTGATGTAGCCAAGCACGCCGATCGATTCCACCCGCTTCAAAATGCCGCCAGCGACTATGAAAGGGGATCAGACCAGTGGGATAAGCCGCCTGCATCACCTGAATCACGTAGGCAGCCGTTCGATCCAATGCCTCCAGATTGCAGAAGAAGTGGCACAGGCGATCGGCACAGGCAAGCTCAAACAACTGCCCACAGCGCTCTCGAATCGCCACGGGAGAACGCAGGTATTGCAGGGCAGTTACTTCGGCGATCGATACCATGGTAGCTCCCAATTTTCTCAGCGTTATTTGGTTCCGTACAGGCGATCGCCCGCATCTCCCAATCCCGGCATGATGTAGCCATGCTCGTCTAACCCCTCGTCGATCGCCGCTGTGTAGATGGGCACGTCGGGGTGTTGCTCGTGGAAATGCTCGATCCCCTCTGGAGATGCCAACAGGCAGACAAATTTGATCGAGGTGGGATGGGTTTCCTTGAGGCGATCGACCGCCGCAACGGCTGAGTTGCCCGTCGCCAGCATGGGATCGACCACCAACAGATCCCGTTGGTCAATCTCCTCAGGCAGTTTGAAATAGTATTCCACCGCCACCAGCGTTGACGGCTCACGATACAACCCAATATGCCCAACCTTGGCGGTGGGAATCAGCTCTAGCATGCCATCCAGCAACCCTTGCCCAGCCCGCAGGATCGAGACAATCACCATTTTCCTGTCGGCTGCCAACATGGGAGCCTTCGTGGTGGTCAAGGGAGTTTGGATTACTTCATATTTTAAAGGCAGATCGCGGGTGACTTCGTACGCCAGCAGCATCGAGATTTCCTTTAACAATCGTCGAAAATCCTGCGTATGAGTCTCCACCTGGCGCATCAGCGTTAGCTTGTGTTGCACTAGGGGATGATCAATAATAGTTACTTTCCCTACCATCAGATGCACCACATCATGTCAGTATTCAATGTCAGTATTCAATCTTTAAGGAGCAATGCACGTTCAAGCCAATGGAACTAAGCAATTCTAGATGATTAACAAACACAACTGAGGAATTTGCCTATTTCTAAATTTAGGACTATTTCAATTTTTAAAAAACCAGCTCAGGTCTGAAATTATGACACAACCCCAGGGCATTTCCAAGCTGGTTGACACCAACTTGACAAGGGGACTTTTCAACTTGAGATTGAAAGAGAGAAGCGAGTTTTATCAGGGCTAATCATTCAACCAACGATAGTCTAATTGACCGATTGAGCCAGTTTAATCACGGCTAAGGTCGGTTAAATAGATCAACCATTGTTGGATTATTTAAGGGTGCAACGATCGCTATGTCACATCAGCCACCAAAAAATAAGTCAAAGCACATCATCCTCACATCCCATCTAAATGGCAACCAAAAACATGGCTTCCCAATTCACTGGGGTGCTGCCAACCCCATCGATCGAGGTCCCATCATCGCCTCTCTGCGAGGCTCAGGCTATCGCAATGTCATTGGCAGCCATGCGGGTTCCTATGGCATCTACCGGGCACTTGCCGTGGCGAGTGGAGTGCTTGACCCCGATCACAAAGCCGATTTGACCAACACCTCGCCGATCGTGAATTTAGGTCCCCATCCCAGTTGGAGTGATCCTGATAAGATTGTTTCGCTCGATCCCTATGGGGCAATGACTGGCGATCTTTTTGCCCAGTTTCACTCAGACAATTACGATATTTTTCCGACCATTGCGATTACCAAAGCCCACATTAATATTCCAGAAATTAAGGACGAGATTGCCAAAGGTCGGCTGGAAATTGATGGGAAAATTTTGAAGGAAGATGGAAATTTGGTTGTCACAAAAGCGGCGATCGATCCCGTTTGGTATCTACCTGGAATTGCCAAACGATTGGGTATTGATCAGTGGGATTTGCGACGAGCGTTATTTCAGCAAACTGGCGGAATGTTTCCCGAATTAGTCACCCGTCCCGATCTCAACGTTTTCCTTCCGCCAATTGGAGGCACAACGGTTTATGTGATTGGCGATGAAACTACGATCGCGGATCCCCATTATCCACTGGCGGTGCGAGTACACGATGAGTGCAACGGCTCGGATGTATTTGGATCGGACATTTGCACCTGCCGCCCCTACCTAGTTCACGGGATTGAAGTCTGCATTCAAACTGCCCAAGTGGGGGGAGCGGGGATTATTGTGTATTGCCGCAAAGAGGGGCGGGCACTGGGAGAAGTGACCAAATTCCTCGTGTACAATGCCCGCAAGCGCCAATTAGGAGGCGATCGCGCCGATGCCTATTTCGTGCGCACAGAGTGTGTGGCGGGAGTGCAGGACATGCGATTCCAAGAACTCATGTCGGATGTGCTGCACTGGTTAGGGGTCACCAAGATCGATCGATTGGTCTCGATGAGCAACATGAAGTACGACGCCATTACCCACTCTGGCATTGAGGTGGTGGAGCGGGTGCCTATTCCCCCCGACCTGATTCCCGCCGATGCAGCGGTGGAGATTGCCGCTAAAAAAGCGGCTGGGTACTACTCCGATACAGCCGAGCCACCCTTGACCCAGGTGAAGGGGCGATCGTATTGAAATAGATTCTAAATAAATTCTATTGATGTGGGCGTGGCAATATCCCTACCCAAGCAGGTCGGGAACTCCCTCACAGCCACCGGGAATCGTCTCTCTGGTCTTGCTGCCGCCCCACGCACAACAGTACCAGCGCTGATCTGCGGAGAGGCGCTGCACACTGGTCAAATCCGCATTTTCAACGACAGCTCCAGTAAACTCGCCCGTGGCATAGTTGGGGATGCCCGTGCGGCTGCGGGGGGAGGCAGTGGCAACCTTGCCATAAAACAATCGCGTGCCCATCATGTCTGACCCCGCTAGCGTCGCCTCATACAAAATTGTTCGAGCAAAATTGGCTTTGACCAATTCACAACGGCTGAGGTTAGCCCGGATCAGATTGGCATCACTCAAATCCACCCAGCGCAAATCTGTGTTGGCTAGATTGGTTCCTGCCAACATCACCCCCAGATCGATGACACGCACCCCAAAATCCCGGTCTTCCTGATATCCTCCCATGCCATCTAAAATGGCGCGTCCCAGATGGCGATCGCGCTTTAAGGGAGACAGTAGCCGCGATCGGGAGAGGAAGCGGACAATCTTTGATTTGCCCTCCGCATCCACACTGCTGAGCAGGGCGGCAGTGCGTCCTTCGGCGATCGCCCGCTCCTGGGGCCAATCCTCTAGCAATCCTTCTGAATCAAGCGCCAGCTCAGAAATGCCCTGAAAGTAGGAGTCGATCGTCTGTTGCTGGGTAATGCGATTTTGCTGGCTGGTCAATTCCTTTTCAATCACGTATTGTCGCCACGCCACATAGACTGCCAGCACTGCAATCAAAATCTGCCCTAGCGCCCCAAACACCTCACCCGACGCGCCCACCGCGTCCCAATTTAGCTGAAGATACCACCGCCAAAAAATCTGTGATATGCCACTGAGTCGCAGTAGGACAATGCTCGACAGCAACAGACCAACCAAACTCAACGTAAATCGCCGTTGGACGGGGGGGAAAACCTCGGTAATGAAGGGACGAATTCCTTGCCAAACAAAGTAAAGCGAGATGGGCAATGCCACGCTGGCTCCCACTAGCCGTAGCCAAAAACTATTGACCAGCAGACCCGACAGCATGACTACGATCGCCAGTAACAGGATCAGGGTGACAGGTGGTTGGCGATTGCCATAGACGGATGGCTGCCGAGCACTGGCAAGACTGGGGGTGATCGGTTTTAAAGTTTCATCCAACTCAGGGTCACTGGACGTAGCCGAGTCCACGTTGGTGCGATCGCTACCGTTTAGGGTTGATGGGGAAGAAGCGGCAATTGGAGGGGACGCACTGGGCTGTTCGGAGCGAGGATCAAAATTGGATGTCATAGAGTTGGGTAAATTACCGCTACCAGTACTGTAAAACCGCTAAGGACTCTTACAAAAATCATCTAATTAACTGTTTCTGGAGGGCGCGGCGGAGCCGCGCCCTCCACGAAACC
>JAAUSV010000382.1 GCA_012032525.1 Leptolyngbyaceae cyanobacterium SL_7_1 | reverse complement strand
CAAACAGTTAATTCCTTCTGGATTTAACTGGTCTTGAATGCGATTGTCGATCGCGATCGCGGTGGCGGTGGTTGGCAGTTCGGCGGGTAAGGCTAAATCGAGGACATCGGTGAGGAGTTCATTGGCGGGTGCTTTGAACACTCCCCGACTCAATCACTGCGAGCAAAAATGCCTGCCACATGACCACACGGTGGCACGATCTGCGCTTGAGCATTTTTCAGCCAGGGGTAGTAGAGCGTCCCATTAATCGGTTCCCGTTGGTTGATCAATAACTGATTGCGTTGCTGTTTAATCACCTCCAGATTTTCCGTGGGTAGGGCATCGAGAATTGCCAGCCGATTTCCCATTTCAGCGCAATGTTTAAGGATGGACTGTTGCGCCTGGATGACCGTTTGCAGGTCTGGCAATTGCATCGCATCGGCAGTAACCGAAGTTAAGGTCTTCAGGGATGCTAGAGTTTGTAGCAAGTTGGTCCAATTCCCATTAGATCGGGAATTGCCACGAGATCTAAATCGGCGATCGGTTCCAGGACTTTGAGTGCAGCCAGCAAATTCTCGCTTTGAAGCGCGATCGCCTGTGCCGTAGACTCGTTTGGTGCTTGCAGCCGCAGCACATAACAGCGAGTTCCTCCGTTTTCAAAAAAGCCTTGCACGGCTGCCGCCAAATAGCCGTTGGGTAGACCGATCAGTTGATTGGTAAATTCCTGCAACCGCCGCAGACTAACCACAGGTTGGGTACTTTGGTAGAGCGCTTCAACCGCTTGCCGAAAGCCGCGATCGCTGGATAAACCCAACAATTCCTGGCGTTGCTCCTCTGTGATGACGCTGGCACAGATCAACCGTTGCGTGCCGCTATCGTAAGTCACAAATGCAGGCAGAGACACCCCTTGAGGCAAGGCAGTCAAAGGCGCGATCGCATCGGCAAACCCCACAAAGGCTGGAATCCCAGTAGGAAGCGGCACCTGTGGTTGCAGGAAAAATCTCTTCTCGATAAACACCCGGTGATTTATAAACAGTAGACATGGGGCTAAGAGGAGGAAGGTTTTGGGTTGTAGATTGTAGGTTTTAGGTTTTGGGTGGTAGTTTTTGGGTGGTAGGTTATAGGTTCTTCATTCACCTGCCACCTCTCACCTACAACCTAAAACCTAACTCCTTACTTCGAGGCAGAAGTTACTTGGCTGATGCGGAAGATGACAAATTCGGCAGGACGGACAATCGCTACACCAATCTCAGTCACCACTTGGCCTAGTTCGCGCAGTTCTGGAGGATTGGTCTCTCCATCACACTTGACGTAAAAGGCTTCCTGCGGCGTGTTGCCAAACAAAGCCCCCGATCGCCACACGTTGGTTAGAAAAGCAGAGACATTGCGGCTAATCTTTTGCCAGAGCGCTGGTGTATTCGGCTCAAACACTGCCCATTGGGTGCCTTCATCAATCGACTCCCGCAGAAACAATAACGTGCGCCGCACACTAATATACTTCAGTTCAGCGTTGGCATCTCCGCCCACCGTTCGCCCACCCCAAACCAAAATATTGTTGTTGAGAACTCGCAGACAGTTGACTCCCTTTGGATTGAGTCCATCTTGATCCGCTTTGCTCAATGGCTGGCTGACATCCAATGCCCCCACAATGGCTTCATTGGCAGGTGCCTTGTGTACGCCGCGCGCATTATCAACCCGCGCATAAATCCCTGCCAAATGACCGCTGGGTGCAACCGCAAGCAAGCCATCGCTGGTTGCATCTTGCAACTTTGTCACCGGATCAAAGACCTTGATCCAGGGGAAATACCAAGCGGCAAGATCGGTTGCCTTGGGCATTAACCCATTGTTGTCCGGTTTGATCCGAGTCAAAGCGGGCAAATCAGAGGCAGTTGGCGGTCCATCTAGGATGGCGAAGCGATCGCCAGTGGTGCGGCAATGTCCCACCAATTTGTCCCGCACCGTATCATCGGTATTCCCCGGCATCGCAACCAAGGCAATTTCATCAATGGCAGCCAAGGCATTCAAAGCACCATCCAGATCCGTGGTCGCGTCGTTAATCCGCACCACAAAACAGCGACTCCCGCCATTGTTGAAAAAGCCATACACCGCATGGACCAACTGCTTGTGTTTGGCATCCGTTGAGAAATCACCAAAAAACTTTTTGAACTGGCTGAAATTAGTACACAGCTTGGGTTCGCCCACTTTAGCTGGAGAGGAGAAGAGGGGCTTGTAATCCGCTGTAATCTCGGCTTTGGCAGCCGGAGCGGGACTCAATGTCACCTGGGAAACTTTATCGACATCGTTATTAGTGAGGGTTGCGGTTGCAGCCTTAGCCCCATTGACTCGGATCTCAAACGAGCCAGCAGTAGTATTAACCGGGTATTGATCTTTATCCAGATTAAACACGGTCTTTGTGCCATCTCCGGTACCAACAACCTTGTTAATCACAGGGCTAAGGGGCATGTCTAAAGGTGTTGTGGGTAGCACACCGATAAATCCGGCAGTACTAGTGCTGACACCAGCGATCGCCTTAATCGAGGAAGGCACCTCTTCGACATAAACACCCGGCGAAAGATAGGTTGGCATGGTATTCTCCTTATAGGACTAAAGTAAACGATCGTAGTCACTACATCACGTTGGTTTAACCAACTTTAAACAGCTTTTCTATTCAACTAAGTACTCATTTCTAATGAGTATTTCTAACTGATTGTTATTTATAGGAACAAAGCCAATCGTGCGCTTAAATCATCGCATTTAGCAATCAAACTAAAAATCATCAAAACAGCAATGCGAAAACTAAGCATGAACCAGTTTCAATATCTAGACTTATTGCATTAACCTCACAAGTATGTAAGTGAAAATCTTGAAGCGTCAAACTTACCCGAAATAATGCCCTAGCATAAAAGCCAAAACATCATGATAATCACCCGCCTGAGGAACGGAACCCATCAGCAACAACTGTTTCTAGAAACTCAGTTCGATCTATTCTTGCAACAAACGCGCGGGTTTCCAAAGGGATAGAACTCAACGAGGTCATCGATAAAAACTCTGGATGTACACCTTTTTAAGCGATCGCTCAGTGAAATTGTTGAACTTGTTACAAAAGCTCATCCTTCGATAAAAAAGAAAATATCTAGGAACTTAAAATTCACCCTCACGGGTAATTCCAGTGTGCCCTTCATTTGCCATCGTGTTAGGGAAGACGGCTCTAGTCTGGACTCGGGATTTACTGTCCTGGCAAGGTCAAGGGCTGTGGCTGCGGCGGGGCACCCAAGGGATTAAACGAACCCGGCCCAAACCCCAAAAACGGTGGCAGCAATCGTCCCACATCCAGATGAATGCCCAACATGAGATTGCCGCCCCCAGTATTCACCTCCAAGCCCAACCCCGCCAATCCTGGAACTGGAATCACGAGATCGTTGAGTGGAGTCGAAAGCTGGCTCAGGCTCGATCGCAAATTCGGGTCAGCAAACACCCAGGTTAATCCAGCAGCTCCCAGCCCAATCCCAGTGCCGATGATAACGTGCTGTCCTGTGGGAGGAATGCCCTGCCATGCCGACTCCGCAGCTTGGGTTGCCCGCGCTTGTGCCTGGTCAATCAATGGTCTAACTTGGGGCAAGCCAATTACCGCTCGCAACACATCTCCCCACGTCCCTGGACGGGGAGAACTGGGACCTGCTTGAGGCGATGGAGGCGGAGTTTGGGGTAACATCGGCAGGCTGAAAGGATTGGGCACCGTAGGGGTGCTGCTGGAGATTGGTAACGGTAGGGAGATTGCCCCTAAGGCTGCTTGCAGATTGGGTTGACTCAAGCGTTGGCGAAGTTGCTGAGCGGCAATCATGGCTTCAATTGCCGGATCGAGATGCAGTTGCAAATCACCACCGAGATGATATTGTAGCGGTTGGGTTGGGCGGTTGCAGCAGGGAAGGCAGCGTGAGTTGAAATCGGGGTTGGGTAAGGTCAGCAGCCTCAACGGGTGCGCCTGGCTCGCTCTGCTCGTAATTGTTCGATTTGTTAGTCGTCGGTTGTCTCGCGATCGCACAAATACCTGCCCCGCTTGAATACCCCCGCGATCGCGCCCAAACACATGGACGACCTGATACCCTTCTCCACTGCGGAAGACAAAAATGGTTCTGCCATTTTCTTCGCGTTCGTGGTTGAATCGAATAGTGGGATCACCAATCACGCTCCGGAGGTGTTCTGTTTCGGCATCAATCCCCGCTTGGTGTGCCCTGGGAAAGTCACGGCTCATATCAGTGCCAATCCGCCGTTCGTAGTTCCGCACCCCAAATCGTTCCACTAGAAAGTGGATCAAATTGAGTTGGAAGCTGAGGTCATCGGCCGCCAACATGTCATCTAAATCCACGTAAGCCAGTTGGAGGCTGTCAATCAGTAACGGTTGACCACCCACCAAGCCGGAGCGGTTGATCAATCGCATCGGGACAACTTCAGTGCGATCGATAAAACTCTGCATTTGGCGATCAAAATTAGTTAGCGCCGCTTCATCCAAAACTTCGTATTGCAGCACCCGATCCGCTAGGCTGTACCGAATGGCAGGAGACTGCCGATTTAGGCGATCGATCAGTTCCTGGCGGCGCTCAAAAGCTGAGGCTTCTCCCCGCCCTGGCGGACGCAACTCCACAACTCGCTGCACTGGGCGACTAGCTTGCACCGTGCCCGCTTGCTGGAAGACGTGGGTGATTTCATGGGCGGTCAGTTCATCCATTCCAGGCTGCTTGCCTGCACCGTAGTAAATGTGATGCCCGTGGGTAAATGCCTG
>JAAUSV010000381.1 GCA_012032525.1 Leptolyngbyaceae cyanobacterium SL_7_1 | reverse complement strand
GCCCCCAACACGCCGCCCGACAACGCCGCCGACGATCGCCCCCTACTAAAAAACCCGCCAAAAAAATTATCTTGTTGATCCATGATGATCACTCGCTTGAGTGGATGTGAAGTCGTTGCAGTTATAAAGAGCGTGTCTTTAGCTTACAAGGCTGGCTCAGAATTGCCCGTAACAGTGTGTGAACTCGTCTTTACCCCCCCTTTCAGGTGCCGTAGGTGCGATCGCCCGCATCCCCTAAACCGGGAACAATAAAGCCGTTTTCGTTGAGCCGCTCATCGACAGCAGCGGAATAGATGACCAATTCGGGATAGACGCTGTTGAGTTTTTGCAAGGCAGGCGGGGCGGCAACCACTGCAATCACCCTGACTAGCGCTGGGTTGACTCCCCGTCGCGTCAGTTCCTGCATTGCCATCATGATGCTGCCCCCGGTTGCCAACATTGGGTCGCTGATCAACACACGGGTTTCGGAGTTGAACTGGGTGGGTAGTTTGTTGAGGTAGCAACTGGGTTCTAGGGTCTCTTCGTTGCGCACCAGCCCCAGATGGTAGATCGAGGCAAGGGGCAACAACCCCTGTGCCCCCTCTAGCAGGGACAAGCCCGCTCTGAGGATAGGCACGACAGCGATCGGAATCTCTGGATTAATAAACGACGCCGGACAGGGAGCCAGGGGAGTTTGGATCTGAGTTTCAGTAATCGGGAGCCAGTCTCGAATGGCTTCGTAGGTTAGCCAACGCCCCAGCTCGGTCATGGCACTGCGAAATAGGACAGATGGGGTAGATTCATCACGGGCAACCGCAAGCCAGTGCTTGATCAGTGGATGGGGGGGAACGTAAACGCGCAACTGAAGAACCATGTCAAGACGAAATCAACGCAATGGGAAATTGCATTATCATACTGTGATCTGGGTTGTTTGAAAGTTGTTTAGTTATCAGCAGTGCCTCAACTATCGTCTCAGTCACCCCGATTTCCAGTGCCATCCTCAAAAAACACAGTCTCAAACCACTGCCGCAAAACGAGCAAATAGCGAGCCGCCAGCACCCCGCCTAGAAACCCAAACAGGTGCATTTCCCAAGACATCTTGTCGCGGATGGGAAATACTAGCCACAGCATGCGACCGTAGATCAGCAACATCAGCACCGAGAGGGCGATCGTGCCAACGCTGCGTTCAAAGTAGCCCTGGGAGATTAAAAACCCTAAATACCCAAAGACAATGCCACTCGCCCCGATGTGATTGGATTTGGAGTTGCCAAAAATCCAGGTGCCCAACCCGCTGACTAGCCACACCACAGCGGTGATCAGGAAAAAGTCTTCCACGTCTCGGATGAGCAAAATCCAACCCAGGGCGATCAGGGAAATGCTGTTGGCAGCAATATGGCGAAAATCGTCGTGCAAAAATGGCGCAAATAAAATGCCGCTGAGTCCCTCCTCACTTTGGGGACGAACACCATTTTTCTTCAAGGTGCCACGGGAAATTTCATCGGCAAGCCAGACAACCCAGATCAATCCAACGAAGGTCAATAGGATCTGGGCGTGTAGGTTGAATTCTGAAGGGGGTGCGGTAGTCACGGGTAGGACAGGGCTGTAGGTCAAAGGATTTGGGCGATCGCCCAAATCTTTTCCAGAATCACCCATGGAGACAACCCTGTCCAGATGGTTGTCCCCACCCACGGCAAAATTTACCCTGCCTTCATTTACTCAAAGACTATGTAAGGGAAAATCCCTCATCCTCGATCGCCAAATCTCCTGCCGAATCCACTGCCTAATCCACCAGTGGTGGGTTGCTAAACAGAGGGATTTGAGGAAAAAACAATCCGTCGCGGTAGCTCCAGCCAATGCCATCCGGATCGAGATCTTGGCTCCATTCCGTAAAGTTGAGCCGCTCCTTGCGCCGACTGATCGTACTACTGGTGACCCCCAAGCGCCGGGATAATTCTTGGGCAGACAAGGGGCGATCGCTCTCGACATCGCCGATCAAATCTAAATATAAATCCCACAGCAACACTAAACTGGCAAAAATAATCAGGACAACAGCTTCAGGTCGTTGTAACCAGTCGGGGAGGGAAGCAGGAGTATCGGCAAGGGCGTTGTCCGATCCATCAGACGCCCCAGCAGGGGTCAACTCAACCGCGGTCATTCGTTCAGGGGTTGGCTCGGAGGCGATCGCTGCATCAATGGTTGAGGTAGGCTCAAACCCAGGATCAGGGGAATCAGAGGGATGTGTCACAGGTCTATCGGTGGGCAAATAGGGGGATGGGTTTGGTTGAACAGCGAGAGTGGAGGAGTGTCGTTGAACCTCCTGGCTCCACGCTACCATTTCTTGCCCAGGTTGACAGGCAGCGATCGTAATTGTTTCGATCGGCTCTAGGTTGAATGATTCGACACGACGACGAATGAATGCAACGGTGGCTTGTTGATTTAACGGCTGCGCCGAAGTCAACAACACCCGCAGTTGGTCAGCGGCTTGGCTTACCTGGGCTGTGATGCCTTTGGGGTTTAGCAATCGGTTCATATGAGCGGCGATTGTTTGAGAATCGACCAGCTCCGACACCGAACGATCGGGTGACTCCATGGGTGTGTAACGAGAGATTGCGGGAATGGTGGATTTGCACCAACCAGAAGTGTAACCCACGGTAAATTCTATTTGTTACTGCAAATTCAATTTCTCTGTGGAAGCGATCGCTGCCTTGCTATCACCGGAAGAAAAAATTGCACAGTCGCCTTACACAAAGTAAAATCTTGCAGGATGGGAATTCGGTGCAGATTCTCGTGCTCGATCGACGTGCAACTCAGCAGGAAGGGAACTGTCGTTACCAATAATCTGATAATAAACGCTACTGTCATAGATTTACATCAATCTTCATTCCTGTTGTGATAGAATCAAATCTATACTGACAGCGCCAGGAGTTGTCCCCGTGATCCACGCGACCCTACACCAACTAAAGGTTTTTGAAGCTACTGCTCGTCATAGCAGCTTTACCAGAGCCGCAGAAGAACTATTTTTGACACAGCCGACTGTTTCTATGCAGGTCAAGCAATTAACCAAAGCTGTGGGATTGCCGTTATTTGAACAGGTGGGAAAGCGGCTCTATCTCACCGATGCGGGGCGAGAGCTGTTTACAACCTGTCAAGATGTCTTCACCAAGTTAGAACAACTTGAGATGAAGGTAGCCGATATGAAGGGCATGAAGCAGGGACGACTGAAACTGGCTGTGATTACAACAGCTAAATACTTTATGCCCCGCTTGTTGGGTCCGTTTTGTCAGCAGTATCCCGGTATTGATGTGTCTCTGATTGTCACGAACCATGAACGGGTGATCGATCGCCTCAGCAATAACCAGGACGACCTCTATGTCATGAGCCAGCTCCCCGAACATTTGGATATCTGTGCCCACCCATTTCTGGAAAATCCGTTGGTGGTGGTTGCCCCCAGAAGCCATCCTCTGGCGCAGGAGACGCACATTCCTCTCGAACGATTGGCGCAGGAGACATTTATTATGCGGGAACCGGGTTCGGGTACTCGCCGGGCGTTTCAAACACTGCTAGACGAGCATGGGTTGTCGGTGAAGGTGCGATTGGAGTTGGGGAGTAATGAGGCAATCAAACAGGCGATCGCGGGTGGATTGGGGTTATCGGTGTTGTCGCGGCATACCCTGACGATGGAGGGCAATGTGGATGAGCTAACCATCCTCAATGTGGATGGGTTTCCGATCCATCGTCAGTGGTATGTGGTCTCGTTGGGGGGCAAACAACTGTCTGTGGTGGCTAACACATTCCTCGATCATCTCAAGGATGAAGCTATAAAGGTGTGGGAGCGAGTCATGAGTGATGATTCCCCCAATCGAGCTTAGTAGCAGGTTTAGTAGCTGTCTTCTCCGCCTACGCGATCGCCTTCGGGTTCTGGGAAGCGCTGGCTGAGTGCGCCAGTGCGAATGGCTTGCCATTGACAGAATAGGTCATCTCCGCTGAGGTCGGTATTCTTGTAGTGCCAGATGGCTTGCTCTAGCTCTTGGACGGAGGCGGGAACGGGAACGGTACAGTCAATATCTGAGATGAACTCTTCCATAATCTCTTCCTTGCGGTCGTGTGGTAAGCGCAATCACTGATTTGGATGGCTACCTCATTTTAAGGGGTATGGCTAATGTATTGTATAAGGCAATACGGAATTTATCGAATTTTCATGCATCTTGACTTATTTTTTATAAAGGTAGGGTAATTGATTATTTGGGCTTGGGTATCTATCGAGACCCGGTGCAATCGACAGCGCGCTACACGGCGAAAACCCATGGGGTGCGCTGGCAGGTGATGTAAGTGCTAGGACAAAACGTGGTACGACAAAGCTTGTTGTTGTGGATTACAGAGAGATATCCCAACATTTGGATCTATGCCTTGGAGGGTTACAGTGAGTTTTCGCAGAGCTTAACTCATTTGTTTGCAGCCATTGATCAAAATGAATTAAAAGGAAGAAGCCGGAGAGCTTAGATTTTCTGTTAAGTCCCTATCTTGACGATCGTTGCTTGTGGCTCGACTAGTTGACCCGTTTTAGGAGCCGATAAAGTGCCTAGTTTGTACGCAGAGATAGCGATCGCCGCCAACGCTCCTACCAGAGTACCAATCAATGCCCAAAGCTGAGTTGGTTTGAGTGGTTATTGCATTTGCATCAAAATTCCTGCCGCCCAAGTCCGCTTCTTTGAAGAAGCCGGGGAACTTGGACTTTTTATTGCACCAGTACAGCACTTTTCAAGTGCATGAGGTACAAAATTTCTGT
>JAAUSV010000380.1 GCA_012032525.1 Leptolyngbyaceae cyanobacterium SL_7_1 | reverse complement strand
TGGGCGTAGAGGGATTGGCGATCGATGGCGTCAACACTGATGGCGTTGGGGAAGTTGACGGTTTGCCAGTCGGTAGCAGCGCTTGGGGTGGGGACGGTTTCGTTGGAGTCTTCGTTGGGGGTGTTGGCGGCAAAGTCATCCCAACCTGAGAACCAATCAGATCCTGATGAGGCGGATTGAGCGGGATCGTGTTCGTTTGACGAATTTACTTCACTCATGGCGCTTGCTGGAGAAATAGACTTTCTAGGGGTGATGATGACGGTGTGACAATGGTAGACTCCGCTCTAACAAAATCTGTTCGTAATTTTGTTGGCTTGAAAGTGTGCCCTGATGTTGATTAGTGATGCGATCGCATTTCCATAAAATAGCGCAGTCCTTGGGTTTCGTAACACTTGAGTTGGATTTAACAATAATTTGTTAATTTCTAAAGGGTTTTTCTCAGGGTGAGGAGTGGGTAGTTGTTGAAGGTTTTTGATGATCGGAGCCTTAAGGGAGAAAAGCTATAGTTCTTTCTATCCCCTGCCCATGAGAATCTCCTGCGCACTCCGCACTGCTTCTCCTGTGGCAGGATAACGACGACGATATTCACCATCGGCATGGAGATCCCAGGCTTGGCGATTGTCGCTGAGCAGGAGTTGCAAAATCTCCTTAAGTTGGGCAGCAATGGCGGGATCTTCGATCGGGGTGACTGCCTCCACCCGGCGATCGAGGTTGCGAGTCATCCAATCGGCGCTGCCGATGTAGATTTCCTCATCACCCTGGTTGTAGAAGTGGTAGATGCGCGAGTGTTCCAAATAGCGCCCGACGATACTCATCACCCGAATGGTGTCGCTGACACCGGGGACACCGGGACGCAGACAACAAATGCCGCGCACGAGCAGGTCGATCTCAACCCCTGCTTGGGAAGCTTCGTAGAGCAGCTTGATCATTTGCGGATCAACCAGAGAATTCATCTTGGCAACGATGCGTCCAGGATTACCACTGCGACAGTGATCGATCTCTCGGCGGATCATCGCTGCCATGCGATCGCGCAAACTCACCGGAGCCACCAGCAGCTTGCGGTAGGAGTGTTGCCGCGAGTAGCCCGTCAGGTAATTGAATAGATCCGTCAAGTCGGCTCCCAGATCGGAATGGCAACTGAGAATGCCCAAATCGGTGTAGAGCTTGGCAGTCTTGGAATTGTAGTTGCCCGTGCCGATGTGGACGTAGCGGCGGATGCCATCGTCTTCCTGACGCACGACTAACACAACTTTGGTGTGGGTTTTAAGTCCGATCAAGCCATACACGACGTGGACACCCGATTCCTCTAGCAACTGTGCCCAGTTGATGTTGCTCTCTTCATCAAAGCGGGCTTTGAGTTCCACCAGTGCCACCACTTGTTTGCGATGTTCTGCGGCGGTGATCAGTGCCCGGACGATCGGAGAATCGCCAGAGGTACGATACAGGGTCATTTTGATGGCGAGAACTTTGGGGTCGATCGCCGCTTGGGTGATGAACAACTCCACTGATGAGGCAAAGGATTCGTAGGGATGGTGAACTAGCACATCACCTTCGCGAATCTCGGCAAAGATATTGTTTGTTTCATCAAGGGGACGGGCTTCTCTGGCGGCGGCTTCGATCGCCTTCAATCGGGCGGGAACTTGGGGAACCCAGGGTTCATCCTTCAGTTGGGGCAGGGGCAAGCCCAGCAAGGACATTAGATCTTTGAGGTGCAGTAACCCGTCGATTTCATAAATATCAGCGTCGGTGAGCTTCATCTCCTGCGTCAGGGTTTGCCGCACTAGCTCCGAAGCGGAGGCTTGCAACTCTAACCGCACCACTTCTCCACGAAATCTGCGCTTGTTGATCTCTTCTTGAATTGCCAGTAATAGATCGTCGGCTTCGTCCTCTTGCACTGGAAAATCCGCATCGCGGGTGACGCGAAATACGGAATATTCTTGAATATTCATGCCTGGAAACAAGGTTTCCAAATTATGAGCAATCACCTGTTCCAAAGGAACGGCACTCCAGAGATTGGATGGATCGTGCTGTTGCTGTAAATCCTTGGGCAGTTCCACAAATCGAGGCAACAGGTCGGGAACCTTGACCCTGGCAAAGTGTTCCTGCCCATTGCTGACATCTTTGACCACCACTGCCAAATTTAAGCTGAGGTTAGAAATCCGGGGAAAGGGATGTCCCGGATCAACCGCGAGGGGCGTTAAGACTGGAAACACCCGTTCTTCAAAGAAGTGCTGGAGATAAAACCGCTGTTCCTGGCTCAAATCCATGTAGTTGAGGATGTGTACGCCATGATTGGCAAGGGCAGGGCGCAGTTCTTTTTCAAACAGGGCGTGTTGCTCAACAATTTTGGGGTGGAGCTGTTGGCTGATGGCGTCGAGTTGTTGCTGGGGCGTTAAGCCATCGGGCATCAGCTTGGTGCTCTGGGCGGTGGCTTGCTCCTTCAGGGTGGAGACGCGCACCATAAAAAATTCGTCTAAGTTGGAGCTAAAAATGCCAACAAACTTCAACCGTTCTAGTAGAGGATTGCGCGTATCTAGGGCTTCGCTCAGGACGCGATCGTTGAACTGCAACCAACTCAGCTCTCGATTGAAATAGTATTGAGCATCATTCAAGTCGATTCCATCGGTCGTTTCAGCAGTAAAGTCGGCATCAGTCCGTTGCACGTCTTGCATGGCGGTAAAAAAGGAAACTCTCTAGGGCAATCACTATGGATAATCCCAGAAAATTCTATAAATCGAAAGTCTGCTAGAAAACATTGCTTTAACCTCAGGTTAATTCAGGGTTTGAGGGGGAGCGATCGGCTTCTACGCTCGATCGGTCTCACTTCAAACTCGATGGATGCTGTTTAAAGCAACAAATTTGTTGGTTTTTGCTGGAATGATGCGGTTCTGAACTGGAAGGTTCTTGTTTTTTGCTGGAATAATGCGGTTCTGAACTCGAAGTTTCTTGTTCTTTACTGCAATGATGCAGGTCTGAACTGGAAGTTTCTTGTTTTGAGCAGGAATCATGGAGCTTTAAGCAGAAACCTCTATGGTTTAAATGGAAAGTTCCCTGGTTCAAATAGGAGTAATGAACGATTAGGCTCAATGAATCTCTAATTTAAGTCGAAGGCATTCTTGCTATTAGACATTTGCCCTCACCCCCAGCCCCTCTCCCAAACTTGGGAGAGGGGAGCCGAACTTCCGATCCCCCTTCTCCCATCGGTGGGAGAAGGGGTTAGGGGATGAGGGCGAAGCAGGAAGGCTGGCTTAGAGAAAGCGCTTCCTCTCAAATACAGTGAAAATCCAACCTGTAAAAACCGTAGTGGAGGTTTGACACTGATGGTGATGCAAACTGAAAAGAAACTGTTTTATACCCCGGAGGAATACCTAGCGCTGGAGGTCGATGCCCAAGAGCGCCATGAATACATCGATGGAGCGATCGTGCCAATGGTAGGAGGAATGCCCAATCACAACCTAATTGCCCTAAATCTAAGCAGTACATTAAATTTTGCTTTCAAGCGACAACCCTATCGAGTATTTATGACCGACCAACGCCTGTGGATTGCCAAACGCCGCATCTATACCTACCCAGATGTCATGGTGGTACAGGGAGATCTGCAACTGCAAGAAGGACGAAGAGACACGATTACCAACCCTGTGATGATTGCAGAAGTACTATCCGAATCCACCGAAGCATACGATCGCACCACCAAGTTTGCCGCGTACCGCACCATCCCGTCCTTTCAGGAATATGTATTGATTGACCAATACTCCATACATGTTGAGCACTACTACAAAACCGCACCTCGCCAGTGGATTTTTTCCGAATACGACGAGGAAGCAACCCTCACCCTCAACTCGGTTCCCGTCGAACTCTCCCTCGCCGACCTTTACGACAAAGTTGAATTTGAAGCCCAATCATAAAATGACGGAGGGTAAAACGCCCAATCGATCTATAAACTTTAGTAATCAGCTCCCCTGAAACTGAAGTAGTTTGACGTAACTTGGAAAAACACTTCCTGCCTACGTCGCTATGAAACTCCATCCCGCTCTCCTGCTCCTCACCACCCTGACAACCTCGGCGCTGGTGAGTCCTGCCCTTGCCCAGTCGATCGCCCCCGCAAACGATGGCACAGGCACAGTCGTCACCCGCCACGGTAGCCGCTACGACATCTCTGGCGGGCAACGCCCCACGCCCCAGCATTTATTCCACTCCTTTGAGTCCTTTGGGCTGAGCCGTCAGGAGATTGCCCGGTTTCTCTCCCAACCCAATATCGACCACATTTTGGCGCGGGTTGTGGGCGGTGAAGTGTCGCTGATTGAGGGGTTGTTGCAGGTCAGCGGTGGTGATGCCAACTTGTATTTGATGAATCCGGCGGGGATTATTTTTGGACAGGAGGCGCGGTTGGATGTGCCCGCTTCCTTCACGGCGACTACGGCAACAGGAATTGGATTAGAGGAGGGTTGGTTTCCCGCCAGTGGGGCGATCGACTTCAGCACCCTCAGCGGCGACCCCAATCAGTTCACCTTTGCCGCTACGGAACCAGGGGCGATCGTCAATGCTGGAGAATTAGTCGTGTCCCAGGGGGAGAATCTGACCTTACTGGGCGGCACGGTGGTGAACACGGGCACGCTCTCCGCACCGGGAGGACAGGTGGTGCTCACGGCAGTCCCCGGAGAGAACCGAGTGCGCTTGAGCCAAGCCGGGATGCTGTTGAGTCTGGAAGTCAAACCGATCGCCTCCAGTTCCACCAACCTACCCAGTCCCGTGTCATTGCCAGAACTCTTG
>JAAUSV010000379.1 GCA_012032525.1 Leptolyngbyaceae cyanobacterium SL_7_1 | reverse complement strand
CTCGTTCCATCTTGGGGATTAGGTCAATGATCACCTCCGCCAAGATGTTGCAGAGAATGCCATCCACCGGGCTAGAGATCATCTTCTGAAGCATCTCGATACTGCCGACTTCAGCAATTAATTGTTCTGAAGGAATCTGGTTGAGTTCTCGACTGCTAGCTGTTGCCCTGATCGCCAGGGGATCAGTATCGACGGCGTAGGCTTGTTTGGCTCCCAGCAGGATGCTACCGATCGACAAAATCCCAGACCCACAGCCGATATCTGCCACCACCGCGTCCATTGTGCCACCCTCCCCCAACCGCATCTCCAACGCCTCTAGGCAAAGTTGGGTGGTGGCATGGGCACCTGTGCCAAAGGCGACCCCCGGATCGAGGCGGAGGATCAGGCGATCGCTCTCGCTAGGAATCGGCAACCAGGCGGGATTGATCAGGAGGCGATCGCCAATCTCTTGGGGATGCCAGTAGTCTTTCCAGCTACTTGCCCAGTCTTCCTCGTCGATCAGGTGCCAGCGCACGAGGGGTGGAGGCAGGGAGACACACAGGGCATCTTGCCGGAGGAAGAGGGACAGCGCTGAAAGATCGAGCAACTGGGCTTGCTCCTGAGGCATATAGGACTGTATCAGCAGCGTTGTTCCCTTGTGCTCACTGGACGCACCCCGACAGCCAAAATTGTCCAGCCGCCAGAAGATCAGTTCTTCTAGGGCTGGATCACAGAGAACTTGGATTTCCCACCAACTAGTTGCCAATGAGTGGTTGCCTCAACATTTAGCCGTATTTTAGCTGGATCAGGGCTAGGGTACTATGGGCAATGCGGGTTCACAGCGCAGTCCTATGTTGGCAGAGTCACCGTGTAGGCATCGCGAATCCCTGGCTCTTTGCCAATCTCCTCTAGAATGCCTTCTGGCAGTGGATCGTCGATATTCAAGACCATCACCGCGTCTCCTCGAACGATTTTGCGTCCCAGGTGCATACTGGCAATATTGACGTTGAAACTACCGAGTAGAGTGCCAATTTTGCCAATAATCCCCGGCATATCGCGGTGCAGGGTAAACAGCATGAATCGGCTGGGGGGAACGTTGATGGGAAACTCATCCACGTTAGTGATGCGGATTTCGTTGTCTCCCAGGATTGCTCCTGTAACGGAATGCTCTCCCAAGGGTCCTTTGGCGATCAGATAGAGAGACCCAGCATAGTCTCGCACTGTGGCATCACGGGTTTCGATGACGCGAATCCCCCGTTCCCTGGCTTCGATGCTGGCATTAACATAGTTAACCCGTTCCTGCAAAGCGTGGGAGAGCAAGCCTTTGAGGGCTGCAACCACCACAGGCTGGCTTTCATTAGTAGCGAGTTCTCCTTGCAAGCGGACATTCAGCGATTCGATCCGTCCACCAGCTAACTGACTGACGAGATTTCCCAAGGTTTCAGCCAATTGTAGATAGGGACGCAGTTTTTCCATCAGTTCGGGGCGTAACCCTGGAATGTTGACCGCCGATCGCGCGGGTAAGCCCAACAGCACATCGCGGATTTGTTCTGCCACATCGATCGCCACATTCACCTGCGCCTCCTCCGTCGAAGCTCCCAAGTGGGGAGTCAGCAACATTTCCTTCCCCAACCCCCGCAGCTGTGATTCTCCTAACGGCTCTGTTTCATAGACATCCAACGCCGCTCCCCCAATCCGACCCTGACTGACGGCATCGGCGAGGGCGGCTTCATCGATGATCCCACCCCGCGCACAGTTGATGATGCGCACCGTCGGTTTCATCTTTGCCAGCGCCTCGGCGTTGATCAGGTGGAAGGTTTCGGGGGTTTTGGGCAGGTGCAGCGTAATGTAGTCGGATTCGCGAAACAGGAAATCTAACTCCACCAACTGACAGCCCAACTGCTCTGCCCGCTCGATCGACAGGAAGGGATCATATGCCAACAAGCGCATTCCCATTGACCGGGCGATCGTGGCGACGTGGGAACCAATCTTGCCCAACCCCACCACGCCCAGAGTCTTTTTATAGACCTCCACCCCAATGAAACTCTTGCGATCCCATTCTCCCCGCTTGACCGATTGGTTGGCATCGGGGATGTAGCGAGACAGCGCCAGCATCATGGCAACGGCGTGTTCGGCGGCAGCGATCGTATTGCCCTCCGGGGAGTTGACCACCAAAATGCCGCGTCGAGTGGCAGCAGGGACATCGACATTATCAACCCCAACTCCCGCACGACCAATAATCTTGAGTTGCGCTCCCGCCTCGATCACCTCCTTGGTGACCCGGGTGCCAGAACGAATCATTAAGGCATCGTAGTCTGGAATAATTTTCACCAGATCGTCGGCGGGTAGATTGGTTTTGATGTCTACTTGCGCAACTTGGGAGAGGATATCAATTCCAGCTTGGTCAATTGAGTCAGAAACAAGGACTTTAGGCATGATCTGTCGCTGATTGCAGAGTGAGTCAAATCGCAGGGCGCTTCCACAGAAGGTCATTCTACTGCATCGTTGTACCGCTCTCAGTCGATCATGGAAAGATTTTGGCTTTTGCCAAAATCAGCGATGGAGCGGTTCACCCAAATTTTGCAATTTTTCCTGACATAGGAGGAATGGCTAGCAATAGGGAAACAGGTGAATTGATAAAGGCTAAAGATGAATAATCTTGCTTTGGCAGTGGTGGGTCTACTGGTGCAAGGGCTGATCCCACCGGAATCCGTTGATCGCTTGACCGTTGAGCCAGTTGGTTCTGACCCGGCGATCGCCCCTCCATCTAGCCCCAACCCACGCTTGATTAAGTCCCAAAAACAAACGCCCCAAACACAGACACAAGTCGGTCAGCCAGAATTTAGCCTGCGATCGCCGTTTTCCCTGGCGACCCTAATCAGCCCAAACCCAGACCTCCCACCCCTGCCACCCGACAGCCTCATCACCGCTTGGAACGTCTTACCGCAGACGATCGTTGCCCCCCGATCGATCCCCCCTCACCACTCCCCGCCCTACCTCCGGTAGCCAACTCTACCAGCAGCGGCGGGGCAGCCTTGCAGACTGGGCAGACCTACACCCGCTTACCCGCCAACAGTTTTTGGCAGAGTTGGCACACTGCCACCCAACCCCCCACCCACCAACAATGGATAGAATTGCTGGCACAGGAGGCGCAGGCAATGGCACGGGGGCAGGGGTCTAATCGGCTCACCGTCATGGTGGGCGATTCCTTGAGCCTGTGGTTTCCGACGGAGCACTTGGCGGGCGATCGCTTCTGGCTCAATCAAGGCATCTCTGGAGACACCACCGCTGGCGTGCTGCAACGCCTCTCTGCCTTTGAACAAACCCGCCCTGACACAATTCATGTGATGATTGGCATCAACGACCTGCGGCGGGGAGCCAGCGATGCGGAAATTGTGGGCAATCTGCAACAGATTATGCAGCGGCTCAAGCACGCCCATCCCCAAGCGACGATTTATGTGCACTCCATCCTGCCAACCCGCTTGGAAGCGATTCCCCTCGATCGAGTTGCACCATTGAATCAGCAGATTGCGATCGCCGCTCAGCAGGAACAGGTGCAATACCTCGACCTGATGGCTTTCTTCTTGGATAACCAAGGCGCATTGCACGCCAATCTAACCACCGACGGGCTGCACCTAAGTTTAGATGGCTATGCGATCTGGGATTGGGCAATGCGATCGTTGTTAACCACTTAATGCTTGGGCATTAAGTTGCAACCCGCAGCGATAAAAATTAAAGCGAAAATAGAGGAGCAGGTTTCAACGCTGGATTTTTCACGATCTAACTGCCCATGTCCGATCTTCCTTTGTCGATCGCCCAACACTTTCACGAGCGCACCAAATATAGTGCCGAATCAGTTGCCAACAGCACCTATCAACCCGATTGGGCAAACCCACCGATTCCTTTTAAAGAATATAAAATTGGCACATCCTACGATTTGAAGCCCCACTTGGGAGGCAAGCCCGATCCGGGAGCCGCCGCCCATCCATTTTGGCAGCGACTCTCCCGCTTCTTGTTTTGTAGTTATGGGCTAACCCTAAAAATGATGACTCAGGCTGGGACGCCGATCTATTTGCGATCGGCACCCTCTGCTGGAGGGCTGTATCCTGCTGAGTTGTATGTGATCTCGCGGGGGACGGTGTTGCTACCCGCTGGGCTATACCACTATCAACCCCAAACCCACTCCCTGCTTCAGTTTTGGGAGGATCAGGTGTGGACAGCCTTGCAGGAGAGTTGCTTTTGGCATCCCAATTTGCATGAGGTGCAACTGGCGATCGTCGTGACTGCCACCTTTTCCGCTCTGCTTGGCGCTACCAAGACCGTGCCTACCGCCGAATTTTTTTGGACACGGGGCATCTGCTGGGCAATCTGGAGCTGAGCGGGTCGATTAGCGATTTTCGTCCCCATTTAATCGGCGGTTTTGCCGATGAGGCGGTCAATCAACTATTGTATCTCGATGCGGAAAAGGAAGGGGCGATCGCCGTCCTCGCCCTTGCCGATTTGCTAGAGGTCAAACAAAATCTTCCCCTCACCCGCACCGCCCTGCCCTCGCCGCCCCAACTCAGCTATCCATCCCTACCCGATGGAGCCTTACTCAGCTATCTACACCGTGTCACCTCGATTCCCCCGGTGCAACCACCCAAACAGACCTCCACCGCCATCGTCCCTGTCCCAAAACCGGGTGAGGTTTTGCCAGATAAATACAATTTTCCGTTTTGTCTCAAAATTTCCACAGCGATCGAGCCGATCGACTGGGGCGAGGAACTGGCAGAGCTGGAACCACCCTGCTGAAGCGCGATCGACTCGCCAATTTACCGGGGCAGACTTGACGCT
>JAAUSV010000378.1 GCA_012032525.1 Leptolyngbyaceae cyanobacterium SL_7_1 | reverse complement strand
GTGGATTTGGGCGGAGATTTCCCAGATCGATCGCAGAGCAATTCGCAGATCGGGGTAGGTGTGGCGAACGTTTTCTAATCCGCAGCGCAGGGGTGCCCAGTTGGTGACGTGTCCGTTGAGTACAAGAATTCGTTCAAATCCAGCACTGGCGACCCACTCGGCAATTTCTAGAATCAGCTTGGCGAGGGTTTCGGGACGCAGGGAGATCGTGCCTGCCCATTTCTTGGAGTGTCCTAAGGAGCAACCGTAGGGCAAGGCGGGCAGGACGGGAATCCCCGTTTGGGCAGAGACCCCGTGGGCAACTGCCGTAGCGGAAAAGGTATCCACCCCCACGGGCAGGTGCAGGGCGTGTTGCTCCGTTGCCCCCACGGGCAAAATCACCATGTTCATCCCCGTGTCGCGTAGTGCGGTGATTTGCTCCCAGGTGAGTTCTTCCCAGAGGATGGGTTGGGCAGAAGGGGCGATCGTCGAGGTCATAAAAATTCAGGGTGATAAAAATTTGGGCTGGAGGCTAGGCAGAGGTAATCGCATTCATAATCAACTCCTGAAACAGGTGGGTTCCCATTTCACGGGTGGGAGACAATCGACCGGGTTTGTAGCCCATTGACTGGATGCGCTTTTGCACTTCCGGTAATAGTTTTAGGTCCTCCTGCTGAATCGTGTCTAAGTACTCGATGAGGGGATTGAGATTGTCGGGAGATTTTGCTGCCTCAGTGTCGGGCACCAGCCAATCCCAACGAACGCGAGTTTTCACAGGACCTTGGGGGTCGATCAGATAAATAATCGCCCAACCGGGGCTGACAATCCAGGCAAAGTTGGGGAAAAAGCTCATGGTGGAGATATTCGCCATTTCCTCTGGGGTCAGACCGGGAATGTAGAGATCGGGATCGTCCAGGAAGCGTTGATCACCGGGAGCGTGTCCCAACGGAGTTTTCTGCAAGTAATAGTGATACCGCGCCTCCGCCGTGATGTGGTTGTAATACTTGATCAGGCTAGGATGAACCGTGGGTTCGTGGTAGTTTTCGGCGTTGTTCTCAACATAGAGTTTCCAGTTGGTATCCGTCCAATAATCCACACTGTGAACCCGCGCCCAGCGATCGAACTGATAGCGCTGAAACATCTCCGGCAATTCCCCCAACTGCACCAACAACGGCTCACCAGTGGGGTCGAGGTTGACGAAAATAAACGGTCCCCACCGATCCACCTGCACAGGCGTCAGCGCATGGGCAGCCCCATCAAACCCCTCCGCCGCCTCCATATCGGGCATTCCGCGCAAATTGCCCTCTAGATCAAAGCTCCAAGCGTGGTACAGACAGGTCAACCGCTGACACTTGCCACTGCCCAAGGCAACGGGTCCGGCGCGGTGGGTGCAGATGTTGTAGAAAGCACGCAGTTCCCCCACCTTGTTCTGAACAATCACCAACGGCTGCTGGGCAATCTCCACGGTGAAGTAGGAACCTGCGCCTGCCAACTGGCTGATATGCCCGACGTAATACCAATACTTACCGAAAATATGCGTTTGTTCTAATTCGTAGGCATAGGGGGAATAGTACATTTCAGCGGGGAGGGTAATGGCTTCGCTGTGCAGCGATCGCGATCGCCACCCTGTTAGCCATGCCAAATCGTCTGGAGAATCCTGCGTGGGTTTGGGAATTAGATTAACCACAATTTCAGTGTCAAAACAGGGATTAATGCGTTCAGTCTCAGGGATTCCTGCCCAGTTTTTTGTATCGGACTGAACATTTCTTCATTCCCCTATCGGCTTAACTAAGAAAAGTGACTTAGAATGTTGCTCAGCCATTATTCTCCCTCCAATCCCCTCGCCCAACTCAGGATTTGTCGCTATGCTCAATACCCGTTCATCCAACGATCTCAGGGAGCACGAAACTCAGTCGATGTACCGTTCTGATGTACGCCCCGTAGACCACCCCAAGTTGGAAGTGCGGGATCTCTACAAGTCTTTTCCCGTCGAAAGCAAACAATTAATGGTGCTGCAAGATATCAACTTGCAGATTCGTCCTCGCGAGTTTGCCTGTCTGGTCGGCGCGTCGGGCTGTGGCAAATCAACCCTGTTAAACATCGTGGCTGGGTTGGCAACTCCCACCAGCGGTCAAGTGCTGGTGGATGGTAAAGCAGTGACAGGTCCGGGTTCCGATCGCGGCATGGTCTTCCAAAACTACACGCTCTATCCCTGGCTCACCGTCTCCCAAAACATCGCCTTTGGCTTAGATCTGCGCAAACTGCCCAAGGTGGAACAGCGGCAACGAGTCTCCTATTTCCTGGAAGTGGTGGGCTTGACCCAGTTTGCCAACGCCTACCCCAAGCAACTGTCGGGGGGAATGAAACAACGAGTGGCGATCGCCCGCGCCCTCGCCAACGAACCGGAAGTGTTGCTGATGGATGAACCCTTCGGTGCGCTGGATGCCCAAACCAAGGAGCAGATGCAACAGTTTTTCCTCAACCTCTGGGAGCAAACCCACGTGACGGTGCTGATGATCACCCACGACGTGGAGGAGGCGATTTTCCTGTCGCAACGGGTGTATGTGATGAGTACTCGTCCGGGGCAGATCAAGTTGGAAGTGCCGATCGAGTTGCCGGGTCATCGAGATTTGGAGATTAAGCTGTCGCCTGAGTTTGTGGAGATTAAGCGGCAGGTTTTACATGCATTGCGGGATTAGGGGAGTTCTCAGTTTTGTGGGGCAAGATGCCCACCCCACAAGATATAGGTTTTTTCCCTTGGGAATGCAGGAACGGCGATTCAAAGTAGCTCAAAGGCGACTGCCTCACTGGGAGTTGGATGGGGCGGTGTATTTCATTACTTTTAATACTTGGGAGCGGTTAGAACTTAGTCCAGCAGCAAGACGGGTTGTGTTAGAAACTTGTTTATTCTTCAACAACCAGCGATATGTTGTTTTTGTATTGGTAGTGATGCCTGACCACGTTCATCTACTGATTCAACCGTTGCAAAAATCAGAGCATGAATTTTGGGAATTGAGCGGCATCATGAAAAGCATCAAAGGATTTAGTGCCAAGAAGATCCCGCAGGTAATGAAGCATGTTGGTATTGTTTGGCAGGATGAGCGATTCGATCGCATCATTCGTACATCAGCAGAGTTTCAAAACACTTGGCACTACATCCAGCAAAATCCAGTTAAAGCAGGTTTAGCCCCAACACCCGAAGCCTACCCTTTCTTCTGGAAAAATTCCAATTCTCTCCATTCATAACCTGCTGCTAATTCTGAAAATCATCTTGTGGGGTGGGCATCTTGCCCGCCCACTGCAAATTAGAATATTTGTGCTCAACTACTCCCAGACAACCACTATGTTAACCGTAGAGAAATTACTTGATTAAGTGCATCTTTTTCGGAAATATTCGATAGTCAAAGTTCCATAATCCATCTGACTTCTCACTAAAATCTGAGCGAAAATTCCGATTAGAGAATTGCCGTAGAGTCTCGCCACTAATGAATTGAGTATTCATTAAGAAGTTTCCAAGATCTTGACGTGAAACCTGCGCGGCTTCATATCGGCTCTTAACATAATTAGGAAGCTGTTGAACTGCAAATAATAAAGAGTCTTTATCCATATTGGGAAGCAGTTCGGCTATTTCGTGTACTAAATTTTCAAGGTTGTGTCCATAACCTTTCTTCTCCTTGCTCAAAAGCTCTTCATCAACACCCTTTGCTAAAAGAGCACCTTTCAAAAGTAGTTCAGTTGAAATACAACAGTTTTGAATTATTGCATATTTGTTGAATGATCCTAGAAGTGTTGCAGCGGCGGCTTCAAGTTGCTGTTTTGCCAAATCCCACCACTCTAGTGTTTTGTCAGGTAGATTGTTTGTGTTTGAAAAATTATCTAACTCCTCTGTACCCATAAGATCATCAAGTCCATACACAAAATCCATGAGATCGAAAACTTGGTCAAAAAATGTTAAGCCAGTTTGCTGATTATTAAATAACCATCCTTTGGAATATCAGGTACATCTGTCAAAAAATCAGATGGATTGACTGTGAGTCTGCCACATATAACTGGAATACGTAGCGGGAAAAATACGTCTCTAAACATAAAAGCCCCAACGTGCATAGGAGGCATGTACAAATCTGATGGACGATATAGTTCTCGATATATCTGATTAACAGCAGCATCAAGAAGCGGGACGTTCTCAAGGAATGAAACGGTGCCTCCTCTTAATCGCTGAGTGAGCCTGAAACAAACCAATGGAGCACGTTGAAAAGGTTCTGCCCCTTCCTTAATTAATTCATCATCCATTTCAACAACAAGTTTCATTAAATCAATTTCTTCCACGTTATGCTTGACCTTTAAGTTTTTGATGATGTACTTGTAATTATAGTACGAGAAATTTCTTCTAATAAAAGGATGCATGATACATCATGGTTGCTCAATTGTTTAATGAACTATAGCTTCTCCTTGTAAAGATTTCAGAGATTGGCGATGGCATCATCATCCCCTACATTCTCAGCACAGCAAGCTTCCTATTCTTCCTTATTTAAAGTTTCTATAGAATCTAACGTTTCTAAACCTTTAATTAAAAGCTCTTCTACAACAAAACTAAACGAGCGCCTCTCCTTTTCAGCCACAGCCTTAATCCTGTCTCTGACCTCATCAGACAGGTAGATAGTCACTTGGTTCTTCTTTGTGACCACAGCTAGCCCCTTCTAACTTTCCTGTAGCCAAGACTAGTATCTTATGATTTAATCAGGGTAAGGTACTTATAAGTACCTTACCTGATTAGCCAAGGAAAATTCCCATGATTACTCTCTCCGACATGAAGTCGCTCTGCTCAAATCCATCCTGACTGCCCTACG
>JAAUSV010000377.1 GCA_012032525.1 Leptolyngbyaceae cyanobacterium SL_7_1 | reverse complement strand
GGTTTGCCCTGTGCCGTCAGGTGTCATGGCGACTTTAGGTAGCCTCATACCTCAACCACATTTGTTCGTAGGCGGTTTCTAAATCGCGGGTAAACTGGCGACCATTCCATAGAGGCGAGGTTTGGCGCGATCGCCATAGCTGCATGCGAATTGTCTCGCGTAGGGCGGAGTCTTGTCCCAGGCGGATGCCCCACTCCACATATTCCTCTGGGGTGTAGGCGATGCCTGCGGTGATGCCTGCATTACGCATCATGGTGTAGCTGTTGCGGCTGGCAAACTGGTGACCGACTTGGGTAACCAGGGGGATGCCCATCCACAAGGTCTCCAACGTGGTAGTGGCACCGTTATAGGGATAGGTGTCGAGCACCACATCTGCTATACCCAAATTGGCACGATGGACTAATTCACTGGCATCTCGGCTCAGGAACCGTAGTCGATCGCGTTCCACCCCCTTCTCTTCCGCCAATTGTTCAAATAAACCCCGCATGGCTTTGTCATCTCCCAATCCCTTAATCAAGAGGTAGCTATGGGGAACGGCATGAATAATTTGGAGTTGCGATCGAATGTTGGCGGGATGGCGCTTAAATCCCACCTGCACACTAAAGTAGATGACGGCATCGCTGGGGATCTCCAACCGATCTCGCCGTAGGGACGGCACCCCCACCTCAAACCCGTCCACCGCAATGTAGGTTTGGGGCAATCGCCAGATTGCCTCGTTGTAGTAGGTTTCTGCCTCGTCTGGGAGGACGTAGGGGTCGGCGAGGAAATAGTCGATCGCGGGTAAGCCCGTGGCATCTAACCCTAACCACGTCACCTGGATGGGGGCTGGTTTCAATGCCATGACGCCGCAGGTGTGGTCGGAGGTGATGCTATCTAGATCGACTAAGATATCAATTTCGTCCTGGCGAATTGCCTCTGCCACCCCTAAAATATCGCCATCAAAACAACAGGCACGGGTAGCTTTGTCGGCAAACCACTGCTGGGAGAAGGGTTCAACCTCAGTTTTCTGGTTGAAATAGGCATAAACCTCAAAGCGATCGCGATCGAAATGCTGGAACACCCAACGGGACAGCCACCCCACCGAATGCATCCGCATACAGCGGGAGATGTATCCGACTCGCAGCGTTGAACGCGATCGACTGACGGGGGCTGCAAGCGGGTAGGGTTGGTAGCCAGACGCATTTCCTTCAATGGCATCGTATAGGCTGGATTGATACTGATTCGATAGACGATTTTGTAGCGATCGGGTGGCAGCAGGGTCATCCCGGAGATAGGGATAAAAGAACATCGGCATGCAGATCACGGATGCATCTAAGAATGTTCCTGATTCAGGTTGGTAGGTGGCTAGAAATGTCTCCAATGCCTCGGTTTGCTGTTGAAGTACGGCGGTTGCCTCCTGCCATCGTGCTCCAGTGACCATCAATCCCCGCAGCAAAATCGCCGTACCCATGACTTGGTGTAACGGGGTTTGAGCACCCGCCAGATATTGCTTGGCAAAATCGATGCCCTGGTCAAATTGAAAAACTTCCTGGTGGAGGATGCTGAGTCGCAGGATGACCTCTGAATTGTGGGGGTCGAGACGATAACACAATTCTGCGTAGTGGTGAGCCAGCCTAGGATTGTCGTAAATTCGACTGACTTTAACCATTGCTAGTAGCATCACTCCTACCCACTTTGGGGGAGTTGTGATGTAGGGCAAACTTGCCTCTACCCAAGCGGCGATCGGGGGATGGTGGGGGTAGGTCTCTAGGAGCGATCGCCCCACCTGCCAAAGTAGGTCAGGATCAACAGAACTGGGGGCAGTTTGCAACCGTTTGGTCACGTCCAATTCGACCAATGTTTCCACTGGCGATCGTTCCAGACTGAGGGATAGCTGGAGCAAATGCAGCAAGTTATTGAAATTTTCTGGGTCGATCTCTCGCAAGTGCTGCCGGATCAGCCACGCTGTTTGGGGGTCAGCCCGTTGAACATAGTGCTCTGCGGTCGTTTCTAGCAGACAAACCAGTTCTGCCATGGATTGATCGAAGCGATCGGGGTCTAGCTCGGCAGTTGCCAGTGCCCATGTGAGCTGCGCCTCGGCTTCGTGCCCCTGCAACAGCCGCATTAGCCCCAACTGCCAGGAGTAGGAAATTGCCATCGGGTCAGCCAGGAGCAACTGTTCGTAGATGGCAGCCGCTTGTTCGTAGTTCTGATGGGCATAGTGGTCAGCAGCGCGGGCGTGGAGATCGGCGATCGAAGCAGAGATCAAACCAGACATGGCAGCAGGATTCACAGTAGTTTTTAAAGCAGCAATGGGAGTTAGAGGTTTCCCCATGTTCGCGACTAGTGCAACCAAACAAAAGCTACCAGGTTAACGATCAACCTGGTAGCTGCGGTGAGGTTGGGATCAACCTTAGTTCTCAGAAATAACCTTACATCAGACCACAAGCCCACATCTAAGTGGCTACAAGCTAAGTGGCTACAAGCCTGTGGCTCACTAGGGGCAGACGGTTAAACCAGCAACCGCAGGAATGACGAGAGGACCCGTACCTTCACACAGGATTGCCGTTGCGGTTACTTCGGTGGAACCGGGAACAGGGGAGATGAAAACCCGACCCGCATATCCCTTCAATACGGACTTGGCGGTGGGAGTGCCAGTACTCACTGCATCAGAGGCACTACCCGCACCACCACCAGGAAGCGAGGTGTAGGTGTAGTTTTTGGTGTCAAGAATGCCCAGTTCCAGGTTGGTCAATTGACCAAACTCATTTTTCTCTAGGTAGTAAGCTTGCTGACCCCGGTTCATCGAACCCACATAGGTTTGGGCTTCCGATTGACGAGCCTTGTTGGCTTGGTTGAGGAAGGAGGGCAACGCGATCGCCGCCAAAATACCAATAATGATGATTACAACCAATAGTTCAATCAGGGTAAAGCCCTTTTCTTCATGCTTCTGCACGAGGTGCTGAAGGAATTTTGCTTTTAACTCGGTCTTCATGAAATTGTCTCTCCTTGAGGGCAGAATACTGAATCTCAAACTCTGGATATAACTTGCCCACTTCCCAGTCAGTGCATATCACTTGAGCGGATTTTTTTCCATACCCGCTGATGAAGATTGCCTATTGCTCCTGGGTTTCTATCAGAAGGTATAAAAAAGTTTCTAGGCGAGTCAAGAGGGCTTTGACGGTTTGCAGCGCCTGCGATGGGGTTGTGGTTGCTAGGGTGGCGGGATGAACTGGCTGGGTGGTCAAAAACCGATCTACCAGTGATTGGACGGATTGGGGAGCCTCCCACAGTGGCAAGAGGCAAGCGGCAAGCCGACTCTCAATCGCAACCTTCCCCAAGGTCGGTAGGTCGAAGTAGCGGCTAAACTCGAACGATCGATGCTCGGCAATGCACGCCAGTAGATGGTCGCGGGCAGCGCTGTGCTGGAGCTGGGGATGGAGGTGGACGTGGCGGCTTGCCAGTCAGCGTCGCTCCACTGGTCGATCGGTCGATTGGTCGGGCGATCGGGGGAATCGGCTTGGGGCAAGGTGCACCAACAATCTAGCAGGCGACTCACCGGGTTGAGTAGATCGTAGAGGTGGAGTTTCTCTGGTAGGGAAGCTCCCTCTAAACTGATTCCCCAAAAGGCGGGTAGATTATTGGGATCTTTAAACAGATCCGCAACGTCCCAATGGCGCCAGTTGACCATGCTGAGAAATTCCAGCCCAGCCGCATCTAGCAGGGCAAACAGGTCGGGAATGGTATATCCTTTGTCGCCATCTAGGAGCAGGTTCGCCAAAACTTGCCCATGGTTTTCCGGGGTTGCCCAATCCGCCTTCCAAGCGGTGCGCTTGAGGCTTGTAGTGTCGCTGAGGGCTTCCATGGTTTCGATGACTAATTCCACTGCCATGTCTTTGGGTTTGTCGAGCAGTCCAGCATGCCAAATAGGGATTGGGCGCGGTAAAAGGGCGATCGTTGGAGGGAACTGTGCAGGTTGATGCGGAGAATCCCCTGGGGGCTGAGCACCGATCGTATGGCTTTCAAGCCCATCAGCGGATCGGGCAGGAGGTAGAGGACTTCATCGCAGTTGATGTAGTCAAACCTCATCCCTAACTGCGGTAGATCTTCGATCAAGAGGGGGTGGAACTCGCAGTTTTCCAGGTTGTAGTACTGCAAGCGTTGCTGGGCAAGTTCCACCGATTTCTCTGACAGATCTACCCCGACAATGTGGGCACCTGGATTGGCGATCGCCAGTGCCAGCGCCTTATACCCGGTGCCACAGCCCGCATCGAGGATGACTTTGGGGCTAGGGTCGATGACTCGATGGTGGCGCAGGTAATAGGGAGTAACGAGATTGTGGACAATAGGAGGTTGTATTCCTGATCGGGAAACCACTCCAATGGGGTGTTGGGGTAGGGAGCATTGTCAAATTGTTGGCGAAGTCGATCAAATGAAGTCGAATCTGGGAAAGTCATGGGGTGAGGAAATCAAGCGATAGGGAGGAATTGCTGGCAAGTCTGGTATAAACAATGGCTATTTGTGTAGAGAGTGACCCCAACACAATTGTCATAAAACGCTAGTATTAACAGAATGTGCAATTTGATGGTCTGAAATTTGGAAAAGTTTTGTTGCGCGGACGCAGCCCGCATGACTAACGATCCTACTTGGTGACCACTCCCTGCAATTTTAGTTAGAGCAAAGCCAGAAGATTGTCAGTTTTAACTAGTTCTACTCAATTTCCAGCGAATTTACATCGGTTCGACAACGGGCTGACGCTGATCCACCATTCCTGCCTACTGCCTCCGTTGTCGCCGTTGATGTCTGGATTAAGGCGGGGGCGATCGCTGAGCCAGAGCCGTGGTGGGGATGGCACACTTTTT
>JAAUSV010000376.1 GCA_012032525.1 Leptolyngbyaceae cyanobacterium SL_7_1 | reverse complement strand
CCCCGATCGGGTCAACATTGTAAGCCGTAATTCCCAAGTAGTATAAACCAGGGGTCAGCCCAGGCGTAGCGCCGGGTAGGCGGATGTCGGATTGGCGAGAACGCCGCTGGGGATCATTGGGATCATAATAGTTGTCGTTGGCATAGAAGCCGATCGCTATTGGATTTCCACTCGCATCAAACTCTTTCTTAAAAAGGAATAGTTGGGTGTCCTCTAGGGCGGTCTTCCAGCGGGTGGAGGCTGAAAAGGCTTCTCCAGTTAGTTGAATCTCGTACAAATCAGCCGCCGGACCAACAGTGCCAATGATTTCGGTGAGTGGACCAATCACCCCATCGACCACGAGGGCGCGATTGGGGGTGCGTCCGGCTTCCTGGGAGCGGCTGCTTTCATAAAACGTAGCGGCATGGGTGGCATCGCCAAGGGTCAACATCAAGGCAAATGCACCAGCGGTCAAAGGGATTGAGGTATGCACATTCATGATTGGCGATCGCTAGTAAAAGAAAATAAAATGCAAAAGGTGCTCTAGACGGAGCCTTTCAACTCAGCGTCTAGAGGATGGAGTTGTAAAAAACTAAAAAACCGATCGAGTCGCTAACTTGAAACAAGTCCGACAGTTGGGATCGACCTTGATACCCTGAGATGGGTTAGCTCGACACCGAAACGATAGAAGTGCGATTGTTAATGAACACTCCGCCTTTCCTGCGCAGGTAGGAGTGCTGAACAGCCCTTAATGTAGATGCACGTTTCACGTAGAGCCGAGGAGATTTTCGGAGAATCACTTCAGGGAAACACGGAGATAACGAGGCGAACTTATTAGCAGATGAAGCCTTGCAGATGAATTCTTAAAGATACAACAAAAACTGAATTACCTATCGACCATTGTAGTTAAAACTACGGTTTCTAATTTTGTGGCTCAGGAAAACTTATGTCAGGGTTTGGTGAATTCGAGATGAACTTTCTGTAAAGCTTTTGACAAACTCTCCGTATAAATACGGAACAGTCGTAGCAAAGAGCGGGACTGGGAAAATTTAATCGTTTTACCCCAGGGTTTCGCTGTCACCGAGCGATCGAGTTCAGTGAATTTTAGGGCACGACCTATAATTGGTAGGTGAAGTCGTTCCAATTCTTTCATCCCTCTGGCTATGATCCCTGCTCCCCGCCGCTACCACATCACCACCTTTGGTTGTCAGATGAACAAGGCTGACTCCGAACGCATGGCAGGCATTTTAGAAACCATGGGGTTCCAGTGGTCAGAGGACGCCAACGATGCCGATGTGATCCTCTACAACACCTGCACCATCCGGGACAATGCGGAGCAAAAGGTCTATTCCTACTTGGGTCGGCAGGCAAAGCGCAAACACGAACAACCCGATCTAACGCTAATTGTGGCGGGATGCGTAGCACAGCAGGAGGGCGAAACGCTGTTGCGCCGCGTCCCCGAAGTCGATCTGGTCATGGGTCCTCAGCACGCCAATCGCTTGCAGGATTTGCTGGAGCAAGTGTTTAACGGGAGTCAAGTGGTGGCGACAGAACCCGTCCACATCATGGAAGACATCACCCAACCCCGACGCGATAGCACCGTCACGGCGTGGGTGAATGTCATCTATGGGTGCAATGAACGCTGTACCTATTGTGTGGTGCCCAACGTGCGGGGAGTGGAGCAATCGCGTACGCCAGAGGCGATCGGGGCAGAAATGGAGCAATTAGCCCAACTGGGTTATAAGGAAGTGACGTTGCTGGGGCAAAATATTGACGCCTACGGACGCGATCTACCCGGTGTCACTCCAGAAGGACGACGGCAGAACACCTTGACCGATTTGCTCTACTCCGTACACGATGTGGTGGGCATCGAGCGCCTGCGCTTTGCCACCAGCCATCCTCGCTATTTCACCGAACGGTTGATTCGCGCCTGTGCCGAGTTGCCCAAAGTATGTGAGCATTTCCACATTCCCTTCCAATCGGGCGATAACGATGTGTTGAAGGCAATGGGACGGGGCTACACCCGCGAAAAATATCGCCGCATTATCGACACCGTGCGCCACTACATTCCCGATGCTGCCATCAGCGCCGATGCCATCGTCGCCTTCCCCGGCGAGACCGAAGCCCAATTTGAAAACACCTTGCAATTGGTCAAAGACATCGGCTTTGACCAACTCAACACCGCCGCCTATTCCCCCCGCCCCGGCACTCCCGCCGCCCTGTGGCATAACCAGTTACCCGAAGAGGTGAAAGCCGATCGCCTACAACGACTCAATCATCTGGTATCGCAAACAGCGGCAGAGCGATCGCAGCGCTATCTGGGACGGATCGAAGAAGTCTTAGTCGAAGAACAAAATCCCAAAAATCCAGCCCAAGTCATGGGGCGCACCCGCACCAATCGCCTGACCTTTTTCCCCGGTCAGATTGAACAGCTCAGAGGACAGTTGGTGCCGATTCGTGTTACAGAAGTACGAGCCTTTAGCCTAACCGGAGAACCCGTGGAGACGGCGGTTGGGGAGCGATCGGGCATGTTGGTGTGAAGTGCGCTGGGTGCAGTACAGTAAAACCTATGACATCTCCCCAACAACCCACCGATTCTCCGACGATCGAGTCTTCCAAACCCTCCTTGCCCAAGCAAGTCTGGCGATCGCAGCGAGAAAACATTCAAATTCTAGCGATCGCGCTGTTCCTGGCAATTGTAATTCGGTTATTCATTGCCGAACCCCGCTACATCCCGTCCGACTCCATGCTGCCGACGTTGCAGGTGGGCGATCGGTTGGTGGTGGAGAAGGTCTCCTATCGCTTGCATTCGCCTCAACCGGGAGATATTGTCGTCTTCCATCCCCCGGCAGCGCTTCAAGAATTAGGGTTTAAGCCCAATGAAGCGTTGATCAAACGGGTCATGGCAACCGCAGGGCAAACGGTGCGAGTGCACGAAGGCAGGGTTTATCTGAACGATCGCCCCTTGCAAGAACCCTACATTGTCGAACCCCCCGCTTACGAGCTAGAAGCTTACACCGTTCCCGCCGGAGCCGTGTTTGTTATGGGCGACAATCGCAACAACAGCAACGACTCCACCGTCTGGGGTGCACTGCCTCAGCAAAACATTATTGGTCGGGCGGTGTGGCGCTTCTATCCCTTCGATCGGCTGGGTGAGATGTAGAACTGAAGTCAGAACCGTTGCTGGCAATCCCTCGATCGTACCTTCTTGATGTGTGGATTGTTTCCCGTAGAGGCATGGCAATGCCATGCCCCTACAAAACATTAATTCATCCAGAACATTGATCCATACAAAGCGCTGATGTACAGCCCAATTTCCGAGAATTGGTATAAGAGTTTAGGATTCACAACCAAGTATAGTGATGGATAGTTAGCTTATTTGGATTCGATCGTGAAAGCCATTACTCTGCTCGGTTCCACTGGTTCGATCGGCACACAAACCCTTGATATTGTCAGCCAATACCCCGACCAGTTTCGGATTGTCGGTCTTGCCACCAAACGCAATGGACAACTGCTGGCAGAGCAAATTCGCCAGTTTCGTCCTGAGATTGCGGCAATTTGCGATGTCGATCAGTTGCCGATGATCCAAACGGCGATCGCCGATCTCGACCCCCAACCGATGCTCCTGGCTGGGGAGGAAGGCGTCGTCGAGGTGGCTCGCTATGGCGACGCCGAAGTGGTGGTGACGGGAATCGTGGGTTGTGCTGGCTTGTTGCCGACGATCGCGGCGATCGAAGCGGGCAAAGATATTGCGCTGGCAAACAAGGAAACCCTGATTGCGGGGGGATCGATCGTGTTGCCGCTGATGCAGAAGCACGGTATCCAATTACTCCCGGCTGATTCCGAACATTCCGCCATTTTTCAGTGTTTGCAGGGCGTTCCGGCGGGGGGATTGCGACGAATCCTGCTAACTGCCTCCGGTGGCGCATTCCGCGATCTCCCGGTTGAGCAATTGGCAAGCGTGACGATCGCCGACGCTCTAAAACACCCCAACTGGTCGATGGGCAAGAAGATCACGATCGACTCTGCCACGTTGATGAATAAAGGCTTAGAGGTAATCGAAGCCCACTTCCTATTTGGCTTGGACTACGACCACATCGACATCGTCATCCACCCCCAAAGCATTATCCACTCGCTGATTGAGCTAGAAGACACCTCGGTATTGGCGCAACTGGGACTGCCCGACATGCGCCTACCCTTGCTCTATGCCCTGTCCTATCCCGATCGCATTCCCACCGCTTGGGAACCATTGGATCTGGTGAAAATCGGCACCCTCACCTTCCGGGAACCCGACCACGACAAATATCCCTGCATGGGACTCGCCTATGCCGCCGGACGCGCCGGGGGTTCCATGCCTGCGGTGCTGAATGCCGCCAATGAACAAGCCGTTGCCCTGTTCCTGGAGGAAAAAATCCAATTCCTCGACATTCCTCGCGTCATCGGCAAGGTGTGCGATCGCCACCACCCCCACCAACCACAGCACCCCCACCCTCGATGACATCCTCGCCGCCGATCAATGGGCACGGCAAGCGGTGATTAGCGCCAGTGAAGTTGCCAGTCCCATAGTGATTTAGGGGAGATGTTGGCTACTGACTAACGCTAATCGCTAACAGCTAGTCGCTCAAAACTTGCGATCGCCCGATTGCCGCACCGCATGGGGAGAAGCGGCGAGGGCGGCGGCGATGCGGTGGAACACCAGTCGCCACATGACGGGGATGAGAATGAGGATGCCAAAGGCGAGGGCGGGGTGGATGACTAACAAGCCATTGAACAACCCATGTCCGACCATTGCCAACGCTAGCCCATTGCGAATGAGGGATTTGGCTCGTTCAGGCGGTTGGAATTTGGCAACACCCAAGGCATAGCCCC
>JAAUSV010000375.1 GCA_012032525.1 Leptolyngbyaceae cyanobacterium SL_7_1 | reverse complement strand
AACTCATGGTGTATGCAGCCGACTTTGCTCGGCTGTTACAAGATGCTAGGGAATACGGTTGGCAGATTGGCGAGAGCCAGTTTGATTGGCAGCAGTTTAGGCAAGTCCGCGATCGAGAGATCCAGCGACTCCGAGACTCGCAAGCTCACGCTCTTTTAGAAGCGGGCATTGAGGTGATTCGGGGACAGGCTTGTTTCACCGATGTCCGCACCTTGACCGTGGACGATCGCCAGCTCACGGCTGAGAAATTTCTCCTGGCTGTTGGGGGCAAACCCATCAAACCGCCGATTCCAGGAATTGAGTATAGCTTGACTTCTGATGAGATTTTTGCCATCTCCCAGTTGCCAACCCATCTGGCAATCTTAGGAGCTGGCTATATTGGCATCGAATTTGCCAGCATTTTTCGGCGGTTGGGAACGGAGGTAACGGTGCTCGATCGCGCTCCCGGAATCTTGACTGGCTTCGATCCGGATCTATCCAATCTGGTGCATGAGGGGTTGAACCAGCGCGGTATTCAGATTCGCTGCAACACCACCGCAGAGGCGATCGAGCCAACCGAGCAAGGCTTCCAGCTTCAGCTATCGGGGGAAACCTCCCAACCAATCACCGCCGATGTCATCCTTTGTGCGGTTGGTCGCACTCCCAATTTGCGGGAACTGAATTTAGAACAGATTGGGGTAGAGATTAAAGAAAACGCGATCGCCGTTGACGCCCATTACCGCACCAGTCAGCCCCATATCTTCGCCATTGGAGACTGCACCGACCGCATTCAACTCACTCCCGTAGCGCGGGAGGAAGGACGATTGTTTGCCGCTGCTGAGTTTGGCGATCGCATCCGCTCATTGGACTATGATCGGGTGCCCTCCGCTGTGTTTGCCCGTCCAGAGGCGGCGGCGATCGGGATGACGGAACCAGCGGCGCGGGAAAAATTTGGCGATCGGGTGAGTTGTCAGCGGATTGCGTTTCAACCGTTGTATAGCCAACTGCTCAGCCAGTGTCCCGAAACAGTATTGCTCAAACTAGTGGTGCAGCAGGATTCTGGTCAAATTCTGGGTGTGCACATTGTGGGCGAACACGCCGCCGAGATCATCCAGGGTATTGCCTTAGCGATCAAACAGGGGGCGACTCAACAGACCTTTGCCCAGATGGTGGGCATCCATCCCTCATCAGCGGAGGAGTTTTTTAACTAACCATGCGGGTGGCACTGATTGCAGGCACGTATCAGCCCGATCGCTGTGGAGTGGCGCACTATACCGACCATCTCCGTCAAGCGTTGGCGCAGCGCGGAGTCGAAACCCTAATCCTCACGACCCATAGCGCCGCCACACGGACGAACACAGACTCGGTGGTGGGCATTGTCAAAGATTGGCACTGGCAAGGGTTGCCCGCCTTGGCAAGGGCGATCGTCCATAGCCGCGCCGATCTGCTACACATCCAACACGCAGCGGGCACCTATGGGTTTGATCGATCGATCTTCCTGTTACCGCTGTGGTTGCGAGCAAGGGGCTATCACCCCCCGATCGTCACCACATTGCACGAGTATGGCTGGTGGGAGTGGCAACCCCGGTGGCTTCCCTCCGGGTTAGTCGAGTCGCTAAAGCAGTGGGGACAACACCGGGGCTGGTGGGATCGGGAGGATGGCTTCCTGATTACCCAGAGCCGTGCCGTGATCACGACCAACCGAGAGGCACAACGGGTGGTGCAGGAGCGCTTGCCCCAGCTTGCCGATCGGGTGGAACGCATTCCCATTGCAGCCAATGTGGCGATCGCTCCCGCCCCCCATGCCCGTGCCCAGCTCCGGCAACCCTACCACTGGGCAGCCGACAGCGTGGTCATTGTATATTTTGGGTTTCTACATCCGGTGAAGGGATTAGAATCGCTATTCGCTGCCTTTGAAACAGTGCTGGCGCAGTGTCCCCAAGCCCGGTTGCTAGTGATTGGCGGCGTGGAAAGTTTGGCATTGCCCAGCGCACAGGCAAGGGATTACTGGAAGCGGTTGCAGGGGTTGGTTGAGCAGCGGCATCTAACGACTGCCGTTCGCTTAACGGGCTATCTAGATGCCCCTGCGGTGTCCCAACAGTTGGCAGGGGCAGACATCGGCGTCTTGCCCTTCAACCATGGAGTAACGCTCAAAAGTGGTTCCCTACTGGCGCTGATGTCCCATGGTTGCCGATCGTTGCCACCCGCTCGTCCCCCCCGACCCCGAATTGCACCACGATTGGATCGCCTGGGTCACCCCGCGCCAGCCTCAAGAACTTGCCGCTGCGCTGCTGACGCTGGTAGCGGATGCAACACGGCGACGACATCACGGGGCAGCCGCCGCTCGCTTTAGTCGATCCTTTGATTGGGACACCATTGCCGATCGCCATCTTGCCATTTACCAGTCCGTTCTCAATCCGATGGCGTCGGTCGGGGCGGAGGAGGGATAATGGGCGATCGATTGCAGACACCACCCCCACTCCGGGTCGTGGTCTACACAGATTCCCAGGGCGTTGGTGGAGCCGAAATTAGCCTGGGGCATTTAGTTGCCCATGGGGCAAAATCGATTGAACTGACGATCGCAGGGGTCTGTGAGTCGGTGGTGCAGGCGATCGCCGCTGGGCGTCCCACCACTCCCCAAATCGTGTTGCCCCACCGGGGACTGGGCGCTTTCGCCAGCCATTGGCGCACCTTTAGCCAACTCCGTCCCCACGTCATCCATTGCAATCTCTGCACGCCGTGGGCAGGAGCGATCGGGGCTAATGGCGGCGCTGCTCATCCCCAATACCCGCGTGGTGCGGGTGGATCAATTGCCCCTACGAACAACGGATGCCCTCACCCTCTGGCGCACCCGTTGGCTATCACTGCGGGTAGATGCCCATGTCGCCGTGGGACAAGCCAGTGCTCGACGGATGGAGGATTTTTATGCCTTGGGACGCAACAGCGTGCTTTCCATTCCTAACGGAGTGCCCGATCGTGGAGTGCCCGATCTCGACCGTTCCCTCCCCCCTCTCCCCAATGCTGCTTTGGTTGTGGCTAGCCTGGGACGGCTAGATGCCATGAAAGCCCATGAACTGCTGATCCACGCGATCGCCCCCCTAGAGGGTGTGTATCTAGTGATTTTGGGCGAGGGAGAGCAGCGATCGGCATTGACTACCCTGGCACAGGAGTTGGGGGTGAGCGATCGCGTCAAGTTGCTCGGCTGGGTTGCCCAACCCCACCGCTATTTGCCCAGCGTAGATGTGGTGGCAATGCCCTCGCGATCGGAGGGCTTCCCACTGGCGATGGTGGAGGCAATGCTGGCAGCCAAACCCGTCATTGCCACCCGTGTGGGCAGTATGCCAGAGGCAATTTTTCACCAGGAAACGGGGTTGTTGATCGACAAAGACAACGTCGAGCAACTGACCAATGCCATCCAACAACTCCGCGATCAACCCGCCCTCAGGCAGCGGCTGGGAACACAAGCGCGACAGGCGGGACCGATCGCCCACTTTACCGCCAACACCATGACCCAGCAGTATGAACAGCTCTGGCGGCGATTGCGCGATTCCCCGGTTGCCCCTCGGCTGTGGGTTCCCCGTCCCAAAGATTGACCCTTGCATCCCAACCAGTGAGGCGCGTATGTGGGTTTTTTGTTGTGGCATGTTGCGATCGGCGTCCACCCTGCAATTCCAAATTACAACTCAGTTGATCGGCGATCGCGCCCTTGGTCAATCCGTTGGCTGGATTGATTTTAAGCGGTTTCCAGAGGTGCGGCGATCGGTGGGGGAAACCGGATTTAAGGTGATCAAAGTCCACGTCTGCACTGAGGCAATGGCAGCGGAATTTCAGGCGGGCAACGCCATTGGCATCTATGCCTACCGCGACATCCGCGATGCCTATGCCTCCTACATGCAACAACGCCAAAAACCATTTGAGTATCTCTGGCAGGAGGGGTTTGTGGAAACGTGTTTGGACAACTACGCACGCTGGACGCGCTTACCCAAGGTGCTGGTTTCCGAGTATGAGTCGATCGTGCAAGATCTGCCCACCGAGGTCAGCCGCATTGCCCAGCATCTTAAGATTTCCGTCACCCCAGAGGAGTGCAACGCCCTCGCCCTCGCCTATTCCCCCACCGCCCAACACCAACGGATGCAAACGTTTCGCGAAAAACTTCTACAAGCGTCCCTCGCCCCCAACGACCATCGCGAATTGGTAGACTACCACGACGAAGCCAGCCTGCTCCACATCAACCACCTCGAACTCTGGCAAAGTCGGACGCTGGCAAGCAGAGCTGTCCCCCTGCCAAACCCAACAGATTAGCGATCGCGTTATCCAATGGTGCCACGACCATGGCTACGATCCGGATCGATTTCTGCTCCCGGTTGCTCAATCGGCTGGCGCGTATACCACCATGCCCACGCAATCAACACCGCCTGAAATGGCAACCTCACCCAATACAGCAGCGGGTGATGGGGAATTCCCTCGATTGCAATGCTATTTAATGCCTGATACACATTGGCAGGAAACACCGCAATAAATAGAGCAACCAATCCCCACGCGGCTGCCACACTGACTAGGGGAATTGCCAACCCAATCCCACCCAAAATTTCAAACACCCCACTCAAATAAACCATGGCGTAGGGCGGCAACGGTGGCGGCACAATCTTGGCGTACTCCTCTGGTTTCGTAAAGTGGGTAATCCCCACAATGATGATGGCGATCGCCAACACTGCCCGCAGAATTTCTTTTCGTCGATTTTTCATGGATTACAGCGCTTTGCGCTTTGATAGAACCAAATTTTCGTTGTAGAGCCGCGCTCGCGCGGCTCTCAACGAAAATTTGTACCTCATGCACTTGAAAGTGCTGTAAGTTCAGGTTTGGCTAGGATTGGTCAGGGCAATTAGTCTCAGGA
>JAAUSV010000374.1 GCA_012032525.1 Leptolyngbyaceae cyanobacterium SL_7_1 | reverse complement strand
TGGGTGGTAAACAGTTGGCTGGCTTGCGCCACTTGCTTGGCTTCGGCAAAGGTCAATCCATCTTCGGCAATCATCAGCGAATCCGCTCTAGTGCTAGAAACGCCGAATGTCCCTCATTCATGTGGTAAGCGGTGGGTGTCAGTCCCAAGGCTCGCAACATCCGCACGCCCCCAATTCCCAACATAATTTCCTGGTGAATCCGCAGGTCAATATCGCCGCCATAGAGTTGGTCAGTGATGTCTTGGTCGTAGGGAGAGTTGGGTTCGATGTTGGTGTCTAGCAGGTAGAGCGGCACTGTGCCCACCTGCACCCGCCAAATCCGGGCATAGACCTCGCGTCCGGGATAGGGCACGGCAATCCGCATCTCTGACCCATCGGGGTGGCGCTCCAAATGCAACGGCATATTGTAGAAGTCGTTGATCGGATAGCGTTCCTGCTGCCACCCATCCGCATTCAGATATTGGGCAAAGTAGCCCTCCTGATACAGCAAACCCACTCCGACCAGCGGTAAGCCTAGATCGCTAGCAGATTTGAGGTGATCCCCCGCCAACACGCCCAAGCCACCGGAATAGATGGGCAAGCAGGAGGTCAAACCAAATTCTGCTGAGAAATAGACATAGCAATCCTTGGGTTTGGTATCAGTAGGGGCGATCGCCCCTTCCGTTGCTTGCGAAACCACATCCGCTGTTGCAAATAGTCATCCAACTGGCGGGCTGCCCGTTCCATTTGTGCCAAAAATCCCTCGTCTTCGGCAACCTCTCGCAGCCGATCCTGGCTGATGCGTCCCAACATTGCTACGGGATTGTAGTTGCTGGCTTCCCAAAGATCGCGATCGAGCCGATTAAACAAATCCCGCGTGTCGTAGTTCCAATCCCAATGCAGGTTGTAGGCAAGCTGGCGCAGGGGTTCAAGCTGAGACGGCAGTGCTGGAGAAACGTTGAAGGTGCGGATGGGCTTGGCTCCAGAGGAGCTAACCGTGGCGACGATCGATGTCTGACTTAATGTCATACCAAAATTCCGGGGTTTTGTTAGGAGAGTGTGGGCAAAACTTCTACCACAGTCTACAGAGTTTTCACTCGGTTTCCTGTGTCAAATGTTGAGGATTATTTAATTTGTCGTGATGGTAACTGGAGGGTACAGATCCCCGGCATCTTTGAGATGCCGGGGATCTTGAAGCACAATGTTTCTGATCGATTTTCTGGGAATCCCACGTCCGCAACTGAGAAGTTACGTTAGGATCGAAGCAATTGTTTACAAATTGCAATAATTTTCTTTCCATAAAGCCCTATGACCGTCACTCACCCCAAGAAGCTCCAGAATGCCTATAGTGCCCGTGATGTGTTGAACATGGTCGTACGCGATCGCGAAGTTCACCTCATCACCCTGAATCGCTACCGCTACAGTGAACAACGCAGTTGCAAAGATCTCACCGATCTGATCGAACAGTTGGATGGCAATCCCCCAGAATTGGTCAAGGATCTGTCCCACCACATTTCCGACGAAGCGCGTCATGCGGCTTGGCTGACCGATCTACTCGTTGAAATTGGCTCCCCCGTTGGCACTCCTCCTGGTTCCTCCTACATTGATGAGTTTGAGCGGTTGCTCGATCGCAGTGTTTCCACCAGTTCCGAAGACTTTGTGATCGACTCCCTTGCCGCCATCAATGTCACCGAGAAGCGGGGCTGTGAGTATTTCTCCGGTCACATCCATGCGCTCAAGAATGCGCCTCAGACTGAGGAAAACGTCAAGATTCGTGAAGTGATCGAGCGGATTTTGCCAGAAGAAGCGGGGCATGTGCGCTGGGGCAACCGCTGGTTAGCCGAGCTAGCCCGCAAGAGTCCTGAAACCCGCGAGAAGGTGGAGCAAGCTAAGCGTAAGTATATGGCGATCGAGCACGCGGCCTTTGAGTCGGGCATGGATATTACTTTGGGGGCTGAGTTGCGTCGAGTCAGCAGTTTGCTCGACATTGCCAATACCCTACCCGTGTGGGAGCGTCCCCAATACCTGATGGAGCGCTTGCCCAAAACCCTGTTGGCTCCCGATCTGCAACTCACCCGAATTGATGTGGTGCAACGGGCTTGGAAGCGCGATCCCCAAGCATTCATGGAAAATTCGTGCCGATGTTCCTGAATGGCTTGGCTCGCACTGAGGTGATGAAGCCGACCGAGACTGGAGCAAAGGTCTAGATTGATTTAGGTTGTGGGGTGGGCGTTTTGCTTGTTCGATTGGGCGGGCAAGATGCCCACCCCACAAGAGTTTGCAGAAAGGTTACAGGAAATTGAATAGATTTGTGTCGATTGGCGATCGCTCCCCTCTCCACTAATTGCTAACCGCTAATTGCTAATCGCTGACAACGAATCGCTGTATCATAAACATGACGCGGTCAACCCATCCCTCAAATGCCAGACGAAACCCCAACCCCTCCCTCTGAGACTCCCGCTTCCCCAGAAGCGCCGCACCTGCTGCTGAAGCAGGTGCAGAACCCAAAAAGGCTACGCCCAAAGCGGAAAAACCGCCAAAGAAGGAGAAGCCGCCTGCCCTAGAAGATAAGCCTTTCACCGAATTCATTAACCAGGATTTCCTGCCTGCGCTGAAGAAGACCTTGGGCACAATGGGGTTTGACGATACGGAACTCACCTTTCATAAGCAACCCTTACCGATTCAGGGATTAGCAGAAGTCGGGGAATGCTGGCAGGTGCGGGGGACGTTTCGCGGTAGCCAAAAGCAATTCATCATCGGCTTTTTAAAGGAAGACCTCCAGGGTCAGAAGTTCTTCAGCTACGCCGCTCAAGGGGCACACCCCAGCACGCTAGAATCCTTCATGATCGATGAGCGTCGAATCACGTTGGATCTAATGCTGCTCTACACAGTGCAGCGGCTCAACGGTCAAAAAATGGTTGGTGCGTAATTAGTCAGGCTAGCGGACTGTCGCCACCCTACTCGATATTCAGCAATGTATTCGTCTAGTTCCCCGGCTTCTTCGAGAAGCCGGGGAACTTGTGTTTACAGCCAATTAAGCGGTGAAATGATAAGGAACACGAATTTAATAAAACCCAAAATTTAATTTTTGAAAGCGCGGCAATGTCGCGCTTTCAAAAATTAGAAGTCCGGTTTTAATTAATTTGTAATCCTAAGGGATTGTGAAGTTACTGTTGCGGCGATCGCTGCTATACTTTCGATCAAACTCAGAAATGCACAATTGCTACGACTCAGGTTGACAACCACACCTCCTACGCAACGGTAGAGCTATGGAAATTTCAACCTTGAGCGATCGCTACGACGTTAAACAAACGCTGAGCAAAAAGCCTGGAAGACAGTCCTATTTGGCGCTCGATCGCCAAACCCAGGATTTTGTGATTGTTAAAGTTCTAATCTTTAGTTACGACTTTGATTGGGATGATCTGAAATTATTTGAGCGGGAAGCAACTATTCTCAGGACTCTAAATCATCCCGCCATTCCCCGATATCGCGATTCTTTTGAACTGGATTTACCCAACTTCAAAGGATTTGCGCTGGTTCAAGATTACATTGATGCAAAATCCCTAGAAATGCATCTGCAAGCTGGTCGAACCTTCGACGAAACAGAGATTAAACAGATTGCTGAAGCCGTTTTGGAAGTTCTGATCTACCTACATCAGCAGAACCCACCTGTGATTCACCGCGATATCAAACCCAGCAATATTTTGTTAGCCAATCGATCGGCTCATAGCACAGGTCAAGTGTATGTCGTTGACTTTGGTTCCGTTCAAAACTCAGTTTTCACGGAAGGGTCTACTTGGACAATTACAGGAACCTATGGGTATGCTCCTCTAGAACAATTCAGTGGACGAGCCGTTCCTGCTTGCGATCTCTACGCCTTGGGTGCGACTTTAATTCATCTGGTTACGGGTCAGCATCCTGCGGATTTACTTGAACAGGATTTGCAAATTCAGTTTGATCAGACGATCGCCATTTCATTCAGCCTAAAGCGATGGCTAAGGAGGATGACAGAACCAAGCTTGAAACAAAGATTTAGTTCCACTCAGGAGGCTTTACAAACATTAAATGCCTTGCAATCAGATGGGGAATTGGTAATAACCAATAAGCCCATAGGTAGCAAAATAGTGGTAACTAAAAATCCAGAAGAGCTGCAAATTCTGATCCCTCCTATGTCTGTTCGATCGCAACCAAATCGCCCAAAACTGCTTGAGAGAGCACGAAAATCGTCTCTTTTTCCCTCGTTTGTGCGATCGCTGCCCACCCCGTTGTTAATTATCGTTCTTATTGTTTTTGGAATTTACTATGCCGTCATCGGCTTATTGATGTTCTTGATTCCAATTCTAGGATGGCTGCTTTTTGCAGTAGTTGCAACAATCCTGCTGTTTGCTCCATTTATTGTTGTATTCAGCTATTCTCGACTCCGGCTACAGTTAATAAGAAATGGGACTCTGGAACAAGACTATATTGTTTTATGTCGTGAGTTTCTAGGACTTCAATTAAGTAGATCTACTTCACGTCTCGATCGCGCTCAAATTAGAATTCAAGTGCTGAACCAAATTATGAAAACTTATCGAGCAGATAACATTAACTGTTATTCCATTCTATCTGAGCTAATTATTTGGGTTGACAATCAGAAATATGTGTTGGGTAACTTGACTCCTTTAGAACTTGATTGGCTCAGTCAAGAACTCAGCGATTGGTTGAATTTACCAATCGAGCGTTGTGAAATTCCTATGATTCAGAGAGTACCTCCCCAAAACGAAGACACTCAAATCAGGAGTGCTCCTTAAGACATCAGCAATTCTCAGTATGGAAATTTAGCTGGTATTCGGCGGAATATCTAGCTCTAGACCTTCCAGCATGAAGGTGAGCAGATGATCCCAACTGTCGAAATACATGTAACGGGTCAACGCCCGCAAATC
>JAAUSV010000016.1 GCA_012032525.1 Leptolyngbyaceae cyanobacterium SL_7_1 | reverse complement strand
GCACGCTCTGGGGCGATCGCCACAACTGTAAATGTTCCACCGCAGGTTCTGCATAAAACCCACTTTCCCCTGCCCCTAATAGGGCGGAACTCCAATAGGTAAAGCGATCGTGGCTGATCCGATGGATCGGAAAGTTGCCATAGAGCGGCACCCCCCAGCCATCGATGGCAATCAGCCCCATTACCACTCCCCCCAGCCCTTGCCACGCCCATGCCGCACCGATCGCCCCCACCACGCCCGCACTAAAACCAATCAATAGCACTGGGGATAGCGCCGATTGGGGGTGGCTCGTCGTGAATTCTCCTCGACTAAAAAATTGAGGACATGCAGGCTAGAGTAGGTAGGGGAGCGCTCTGCTGGGAAAACGAGGGGCTGAACCCACTCCTGCGTTGGGGCGATCGATCGCATGTCCGCCAAAAATGCTTGGGTCAAAGCAGTATCATGAATTCCAGGGCAGATCACAAGTATCACAGGATTCTCACCTCAACCAGCACCATTGGAATACTAGCAACTGATGGAGCTGGATTAGGGAAATGTCTACCTTTATAGTTCGGTTTTATCGATACCCGGAAGTGAGCGGCTCTGGGTATCGTCGTATAGGTAGGTGCATTGACCTACTACGATGAGCGGCTGCGATCAGCGGCTAAGTTGTAAGCGATCGAGGGCAAGGTTGTGTATAAGTGGTATCTGCCAACCATCAGCGAAATTATGGCGTTAGAGGTGGATCAGCCAGAGATAGACTCTGGTTCCATTGCTCAACGCCGGGTGCGGGCAGAGCGGGAATGGTCAGGGGCGATCGCAGCGCTCAACAGCCTTCTCCAACGCTTGATCGAGGGACAGACTCAGTCCTGCGGTGCTTCTATCCCTGCGCAAGGGCTGATTTTATCAGGTCCCGCTCCGATTCTTGATCAAACTGCGTTAGTGGCTCAGTTCTCTACGTGGACGCTAACCGCCAATCCTCTCAAGACAACTGCTTGGATACCGACTCGATTGCTGCCTGCTACCGAGGTCAGCCGATCGCTAGCGGGCATGGCTACCTCCACCCTGTCCCTATTGCCGGATGATCCGCTAGCCGCAGAACAGTTTTGCCTGGTGTTAGCTGCCGACCTGGCGCTGGTGATGACCCTGGGAGATTATGCCGATGGACAACCCGCATTTTTGTTTTCGTTCAACCCCGATGTGGTGTGGCAGTGCTGGCGATCGCTGCGATCGCGCTTGCTATTGACTAGTCCCCAGGTGGTTAGCAAATTAGATGGACTTGCCAAGCAATATACCCCGCCCCACCCAACTACCAAACGATTACTGAATTTAGTCGCTTGATGCTTAGCCGCCTCTCGCAGACAACGGATTTGGTGGAGGAGCGATCGCAGCGCCTGCGCTCGACACCAGCCACCAAACTAGTCTCTCTGGAGGAGTCCGCCACCCACTGGGCAACCTCCCTAGACTTGCAACCCAAACTAGCACAACCGCCCCTTGATCCGTCCCACGAGTTGCCAGAACCAGACCAACCCCAGACTGATCTGGAATTGCTCAAGGCGATCGCCCACGAAGTTCGCACCCCGTTGACCACCATCCGCACCCTGACTCGGTTACTACTCAAACGCAAGGATCTCAGCCCTGATGTGGTCAAACGACTGGCGGTGATCGATCAAGAATGTACGGAGCAGATTGATCGATTTGGGCTGATCTTTCGGGCTGTAGAGTTGCAAACCACGGAGTGTCATGCTCCGCTAACGCCGCCTGCCGCCATCTCTCTGACGCAGGTATTTCAACAAAACTTGCCCCGCTGGCAACAACAGGTCAGCCAGCGAGATCTGACCCTGGAGGTAATGCTTCCCCCCACGTTGCCCCCTGGTGCTGGCTGACTCTGTGATGCTAGAGCAGATGTTGACCGGGCTGATCGATCGCATTAGTCACACTCTGATGCCCGGCAGTCACATCCAAGTCCGAGTCACCCTAGCAGGACATCAGCTCAAACTCCAGTTCCAATCTCACCCGCGCCTCAACCCCAATGCCACCGACAAGCGCCCTGCCATACCCGTCCTCAGGTCGCTTGGCGAAATGCTGACCTTTCAGCCAGAAACAGGCAGTCTCAGCTTAAATTGGCAATGACCAAGAATTTGTTCCAAGCCTTGGGGGGCAAGCTGATTGTCCGCAAGCGACCCCAGCACAGCGAGGAAATGACGATCTTTTTGCCGCTTGAGACTCGCAAGTCGGGAGAATAGCAGGAGTATGGCATTGCCATGCTCCTACAGGGGAAGATTACACATTAATAAATCTGTAATCCTAACCTAAGACGGAATAAATTCCGGGGTTTGGGCGTTGGTTAAGCTGGTGAGAATCTGCCGCATTTCAGCGATCGCCTGCAACTGATAATCGCTGGTTTCTTGAAACTGCGCCATGATACCAGCAATGCCCTCCAATGGCTGCTTCAAGCCGTTCATCCGGTCTTGGATCGGTTGGAGCATCTCTTGATACAGGTTCACCCGTGCCCACAGTCCTGCTACCTCAGCCGTTTTGCCCTGCCACTGTTGCTCAGCTTGGCGCAGTTCGTTGAACTTGGCGACTTGGGCGGCAACCTGGGGTTCGACATCGCGTTGGAGTTGTTCAACCGTGTATCGCAACTGTTGAATTTGGTCGTCTAACCCATGCAACTCCTGGGAGAGTTGCCGCTTGTAATCGCTAATGCGATCGAGCGCTGGACTGAGATCCACCCCCCGCTCGTCTAGATCGGCTGTGCCCGTGCCATCGCGTTTCGCCAACAGGGCTTGGTGGCGTCTGAGCACCTCCTGCCGCTCCTGCAAGTTGCGCCGCTGCCCCACCAGGGTTTCATTGAGCATTTCATAGCTTTCGCGCTCATCGGCTAGCTCTGCCTCCAAACGCAGACGATCGTATTCATTGCTGTGGTCGAGTTGGTTTTGCAATGCCTCGATCGCCTGCTGTTGGAGCGATAGCTCCTCTTCTTGGTTTTCCACAAAGCGGGATACCTTTTCTAGGTCATTGACCAATTCGCGTACCACTGCCTGCAATTCTTCTAGGGGCATTTTCTCTAGAGTTGCCACATCAACCTTTGCCCCCAGGTTTAGGCTGCCAGAGGACGTAGCTAAGTCATAGAGCTGGTTGTAAAGGACATCTTGCTTTTGCAGGCGATCGGACAAGGAGTGGGCATATTCCTGCTTTAGCGTTAATGTGCTCTGCTGGGCTTTGAGCTCGGCTTGGGCTTGTTCGACTACGGTTTGGGTTTGTCGCCAGTCCTGCCAGCGAGCTTGAATATCATGGGCTTGGCGATCGACGTCTGCTTGCAATTGCTGAGCGGTGGTGCGGCACTGTTCTAGATTTTGCCAATACTGGTCAAAGGTGCCTTGCTGCTGGGTTAACAAGTCAAAAGACATCGTCAGTTGCTCTCGCACAGATTCCGTTGGGGCTACTGCTCCCGTTAGACGATTTAGCACCTCATGAACTTGGTGAGTTTGGGCTTCATCTAACACAGCCGCCTGACTGACCTCCGCTTGACGCTCCTCAAAGCGGCTGATTTCGCCCCGCAGTTGTGCCCAAGCGCCTTCTAGTTCTTGGCTTCTCCGTTCAAACTCTTCCCGTAGTCGATTGGCGTCCTCCCGTGAGGCTTCTATTTCTTGTCGTTGCTGCTCCAGTCGCTCAAAGTCCTCCTCCATTTGCTGAAGTTGTTCCTGTCGGACTTCCATCTCCATTTCCCGACGATTTAGCTCCTGGCTTTGGTAGGTGAGGGATTGCTTCCACTGTTCAATCTCTTCCTCTTGAGTTTTGGCTTTTTCTTGTAGGCGAGAAAAATTTTGCAGCAAGCTGACAATTTGTCGCCCAGCCTCCGCATGGCGCTGGATCTGCTTGCTATTGCTGAGTTCTAGCATGACCAACACGCCAGCATTGTAGCTGACATCCTCTGGCGCAGCGATGACTTCCTCCCCTCGCACCGCTTCCCAGCTTTGCTCAGACCGTTGATAGGCTAGCAGCTTGAATTCGGCTCTACCACCGCCCAACACCCCTCTCGATCGTCTCTGTACCTCTGCTAGATATTGCACGCTGCCAATCCTCTTCCGTCGTGTCGATTTCTGTGCTGAATGCTCTGTGCTGAATGCTCTGTGCTGAATGCTCTGCGCTTAATGCTCTGGCTTAACCGATACCAATAGGCATTCGATCAATAAGTTGAATCCAGTGTAATGAGACTATATCAGCAAGACAACCTGCCTGAGGTGGCTTGTCATCACCTTGAGCGGAGTTGGCTCTGCTTAGATGGGAAATACCTGGATTGAATTGATCGATCGCGATATAGCTAAATCTTACTCATTGCCCCCCTCGTTCAACCAGACAAGTACAACAGCGCCACTGCGTTGGATATAGCTAACTTGTATTGTATAAGCATGTTTAGAATGCGTTACTTTCTGCTGAGACTTCTTTAGGACAGGGAGGGCAGTGGAAGATTTCTGATTCCCAATCTGGCTACCGAAATCGGGCTACTGGCGATGAATGGCTGAGTTTCTTTGAGACTTTATATTAAATTCTCCTAAATTAGCCATGATTAGAGGGAGTAGCATCCGTAATTGCCATAGTGTGGTGGAACTGAGAGTTGTTACTCGATACACTGAATCTGTACTTTAGAGTAAATTCTGTACTTTAGAGTAAATACGGATGGGCAAGCGCCACGGTTGCAGATTAGGTCGCAAACGGAGTCAGGGTGAAGCTAGATTGTCACTGATTAAACATTGTCAAACCGTTCTCGATCGCCGATTCACCCTGCTCTGTAGCAGGTTTAGGAGATGAAACGATCGAGGGACGAATTGGCTGGGGAGCACGAAACCGCATGCAAGGTAAATTAAGCGAAATTGATATCCGGAGTATTCTACAACTGATTGAACTAGGGCAGCGAACCGGAGAATTGTTTGTAGAGGCATATGGTTCTCCCAGGGCATTGACCGATCGCTCCCTCAAAGCCTCCGTCGATCGCTCGTGGTTTGTATTTTTTATCAACGGTCAAATTATCTATGCAGGCGACAGTGACGACAATCTCTCCCGACTGCGTGACTATCTGCATCGCTACAAAGTGGAGGACGCCCTCAAGCCCACCAGTCAACCGTCGATCGCCACGATCAACGCCCCCGAATATGGACATCTGTGGGCATTGATCGAAACCCATGTCCTGACTCCCATTCAAGGGCGCAGCATTATCCAAAGCATGGTGTATGAAACCCTGTTTGATCTGCTGAGCCTTCACAATGGCTCGTTTATGTTTGAAGTGAGTCCTGCCCTATCCCCCCAACTGACGACCCTGGAGGTGGGTCCACTGGTGGTCAAAATTATGAAGCAGATTCAAGAGTGGAAACAGCTCCATCCCCACATCCAATCGCCGGAGCAAGCCCCGACGATCGCCGATGCCAGCCAGCTCCGCCAGACTTTGCCAGAAAGCACCTTTCACACCCTAGAACGCTGGGTAGACGGCAAAACCTCCATCCGTCAGATCGCCCACTATCTCAACCGCGACATTCTCACCGTTGCCAAAGCAATTTACCCCTACCTTCAGCAAGGTTCGGTTCAATTATTGCCCCTTGCCCCCAAGCCAACCGCCAGCGAGCAAGATCTGTTGCCGCTGCGCCAAGAAAAAGTGCCCCGGATTGTTTGCATTGACGATGGTGCTAGCATTCGTAAGACGGTGGAGTATATTTTGAGTGACCACGGCTACGAAGCTACGGCGATCGGCAATCCCCTCAAGGCGCTCAGCTTGGTGTTTCAACTCAAACCCGATCTGATCCTGTGTGACATTGCCATGCCAGAGTTGGATGGCTACGAGATCTGCGCCATGCTGCGTCGTTCTACCATTTTTCGCCAGACGCCGATCGTCATGCTGACGGGGAAAGATGGCTTTATCGATCGGGTCAAAGCTCGCATGGTTGGGGCAACGGATTATCTCACCAAGCCCTTCGGAGCGGGGGAGTTGTTGATGTTGGTTGAAAAATATGTGGGCATGGGCAATCCCGATCGCCCTAAACCCGAAGCCTTGTTAGCAGAAGCTCTAGAGGACGAATTAGAACTCGATCTAACCGAATCTGCCTCGGCATCTTTTTAGATCTCTGCCAGATCCACGTTAGTGTCGATTTAGTGTTGATAATAATTGCTATAAGTACAGTATTCATAGAACAGTCGGTATTAAATTCTAATATTCCCGTTCGTATTAACCGCTAAGTGGAACGTATGAGTACAGTTTTAGTAGTCGAAGATAGCGTTGCTCAACGGGAGATGATTACAGACCTGCTTAAAGGAAGCGGACTGACGGTCACCGTTGCCAGTGATGGGTTAGAAGCCTTGGAGCGGATTCAGGGACACCCCCCCGACTTGGTTGTCTTAGATATTGTCATGCCGCGAATGAATGGGTATGAAGTCTGTCGGCGGCTCAAAGCTGACCCCAAAACTCAAAACGTCCCTGTGGTGATGTGTTCTTCTAAAGGGGAGGAGTTCGATCGCTATTGGGGGATGAAGCAGGGGGCGGATGCTTATATCGCTAAACCGTTTCAACCCACGGAGCTGGTGGGTACTGTAAAGCAGTTATTGCGAGGGTAGGTCAGAGATGATAGGCAATCCAGATTTTTTAACGGGCAGAGGCTACGATCAAGCACCGGAGTTTCAGGAGCTGGAAAGCCCTGAAGGAGAGCTGCATTTACGATTTTTCGTTGCCTCTGGGGATGAGTTTGCTCTGCCTGCCACGGGTATTAAAGAAGTCATTTCTCCCACGCCCGATCGGATCACACCCATTCCCAACGTGTCGCCGTTGTTGTTGGGGACGCTAAATGTGCGGGGACGGGTGATCTGGGTGGCGGATCTGGGGCAATTTTTGGGTGATCCGGCGACCCTGAGCACCGATCGCTCAGAGATTTCTGTGATCGCAGTAGAAGATCAAGATACCATGTTAGGCTTAGCGGTCGATCGGATTAATGAAATGGATTGGCTTAATATTGATGAAGTCCAAATGCCATCCAACATTACAGATGGGATGGCTCCCTTCATCCGAGGTGAGTGGTCGATCGCCGACACCCCCCAGCGGTTTTTGCGACTGCTCGACCAAGTGGCAATTCTTCGATCGGCACGGTGGGCAGCATGACTTTAATCAACACTCGGACATGACATCGGTAGGAGAAGGCACATGGGATCAGGCACTGAATATGGACAAGACTATCAGCGGGCTGAGCGAGCCTACATGATGGGCGACTATGCCGCAGCGGCTGAGGTTACCGATCAACTGGTTGAAGCCTATCCCAACGACCCACGGGTGCGCCTGTTGCGAGGACACATCTATTGCTACGGTTTGCAGCAGTATGACATTGCCCGCGAACAATACCAATCGGTGCTCGAACTTACCTCAGACGACGAATACATTGCCTGTGCCAACAACAGCTTGGTTGATGTCGATCAATTCAGTGCCACCGAATCTCCAGCCGTCGATGAGTTTGCCCTCACCGAAGACATTGACTCGGAGTTTGAGAGCACGTCTGACTCCGCCATGCTAATGGATGAACCCCTAGAGCGGTGGCAAACAGTGGGCGAAGAGGATCTGCCGTTTGATTCAATGAATGATCTAATGGCTAGAGAAGACGATTTTGGGGACAATTTTGGGGAAGACGATTTTAATGCGGGCGACCCCTTCGGCGATCGCCCCTCCTACCCCTCTCCGGCAGAAGAAGACAATCCCTTCGGCACCAACAGTTCCCTGCCAGATTTTGCCACAGAGGAGTCCTTTGCCAGCGATGACCCATTTGCCGTTGATCCTTTCCTAGGCAACTCCGACATCGGCAACTCCGATATTTCAGATGCCACCCTGGGGCAAAGCGATGAGGTAGAGGTTCCCGGCTATGCCTACTCGCCCAGGGCTGACGAGTTTACCCAGTTGCAACAGACCCGGCGTCCGCTGGAGGACGACACCCTTTTTATGGCGGATGATGAATTTGCCGATTTGCCTGAGGAGGAATACGCCTACCCCGGTTCCGTGGGACAAAATAATCCCGATGATAGCGATCGCGCTTTCTCAGCAGCCGATAATGGCTTTGATGCCGATGTCCTAGAGGAATTTGCCATCGACGACCTCGCCACCACAGAAGAGGCGCCCAGAACGGGATCAAACAGTTCCAGCGTAGATTTTCTAGATGAGTTTGATGAGTTTGATGATCTAGGTAGCATCCCCGATTTTGATGGAGTCGATCGCGCCGACTTTACTAGCCATCGATGGGGTCAGCCAATTTCTCCGGTGCGGGGATGGTCGGCGCCAATAGCGATATCGGGTTTGATTTCAGCGACAATGGCGACCAGTCTATCATTCGAGAAGATGAGATTTTTAGTATTTCTGGCACCTCGGAACCGCTGCCCACCTTTGCCCAATCCGATGCTCAGACCCTCGATCCAGAGGTCAATGTGGAACAGGGAGCCATGGCATTTCTAGAAAATGCCTCGCTGGGTCGTAAAAATTGGTTGGTGGCTGGGTTGACCGGAGTGGTTTCAACGCTGGCGGTGGCAGCGGTGATCATGCCTCTGGCAAGTGAGATTCCACCTTGGAAGCGGCTTGCCGTCAGCAGTACCGCTGGGGTCGTTAGTTTTGGCACGGCACTGGGAATTGCCAATGCGGCAAGCAAACGCATGCAGCAGTCGGTGTCCGATCTACAGGCTCAGTTTGACCTGGTGTCGAAGGGCAATCTCAACGCCCGCGCCACGGTTTACTCCGAGGATGAGATGGGACAATTGGCAACCGGATTTAACCAGATGGCACGGGTGATCCTGACCACGACCAGCGAAGCCCAACGCAAAGCCGAGGAACAGGAACAAGCCAAAGAAGATCTACAACGCCAAGTGATTCGGCTGCTCGACGATGTGGAAGGCGCGGCGCGGGGTGATCTAACCGTGCAGGCGGAGGTGACGGCAGACGTGCTAGGGGCGGTGGCGGACTCGTTTAACCTGACGATCGCCAACCTGCGCGAAATTGTCCAACAGGTGAAAAGCGCTGCCCGCCAAGTCACCAAGAGTTCTACCGAGAGTGAAATTTTTGCCCGATCGCTCTCCTCCGATGCGCTCAGGCAAGCGGAGGAGCTAGCCGTCACCCTCCACTCGGTGCAAATTATGACCGACTCAATCCAACGGGTGGCGGAGAGCGCCCGCGAAGCGGAGGAAGTGGCGCGATCGGCATCCACCACGGCGCTACGGGGTGGGGAGGCGGTGGAACGTACCGTTTCGGGCATTTTGGAGATCCGAGAAACGGTGGCGGAAACCACCCGTAAAGTGAAACGGCTAGCGGAATCGTCCCAGGAAATCTCTAAGATCGTGGCATTAATTTCCCAGATTGCCTCCCGTACCAACCTGCTCGCCCTCAACGCCAGTATCGAGGCAGCCAGAGCTGGAGAAGCGGGTCGCGGGTTTGCGATCGTGGCGGATGAGGTGCGGCAGTTAGCCGATCGAGCTGCTAAAGCCTCGAAGGAAATTGAACAGATCGTCTTGCAAATTCAAAGTGAGACGGGATCTGTGATGACGGCGATGGAGGAAGGCACCCAGCAGGTGATTGAGGGAACCCGCTTGGCAGAACAAGCCAAGCGATCGCTCGAAGATATCATTCAGGTATCCAATCGAATTGATGTGCTGGTGCGCTCCATCACCGCTGACACCGTAGAGCAAACCGAGACATCTCGGCAAGTGGCGCAGGTGATGCAATCAGTGGAGTTGACCGCCCAGGAAACCTCTCAGGAGGCACAACGGGTATCGGGGTCGCTCCAAAGTCTGGTGGGGGTGGCGCGTGATCTGTTGACCTCAGTGGAACGGTTCCGTGTAGAAAAGACCTAATGGTTGACCTAATCGTGATTGACAAAAACCGCTATAATGTGCACCTTGCGATCGATCGGAGTTAGATCGACTACACTACCATTAAGGCATGCAGGTGGGCGATCGCTGCCCCTCGCCTTAGCGCCAGTCCAGGGCATTGCCTAAACATTGAGAGGGATACTCCTATGCTGTCGGAACAACAACAGCGCATCATGGGCTACTTCATTGAGGAGGCAAAAGACCACCTCAACACCATTGAACAGGGGTTGTTGAATCTGCAAACCACCATCGAAGATGCGGAGATGGTGAGTGAAGTATTTCGCGCCGCCCACTCTGTCAAAGGCGGAGCTGCCATGCTGGGGTTGACAAGTATTCAGCAGGTATCCCATCGATTAGAAGATTTCTTTAAGGTGTTAAAGGAGTGTCCTCTGCGGGTCGATCGCACTTCAGAGGATCTATTCCTCAAGATCTTTGACGCCCTCAAAGAACTGCTCGATCAGTTGCAAGGACCGTTTGGGCTGACCGATGACAAAGCGGCTGAGGTCATGGCAATGGTCGAACCCAGCTTCAATGCCTTGGGTGAGCATTTGAGCAATCTAGTCAGTCAGTCGGGTGGCACAATTCCAGAGGAGGTGGAACTGCCATCCCCACCGTTACTCCCGTTGCCCCATCCCCAGCTCGGACCAGCCGCCAACCGGAGGAAACTAGCGCTCTCCAATTGATCTTCAAAAGTGATGTGCCGGAGCGATTGCGGCAACTATTGCAATTCTTTAAGCAATCGGATTCCCCCGAAAGTCGGCAGCAACTCCAGCAGGTTTGTCAACACCTAATGCAGGCGGGAGAACAGTTTGATCTGCCTGCTTGGTCAGAATTGCTCGATTTGGCTCGGCGGGCGATCGCCAATCCCAATAATTCCTACCGAACGCTGGCTCCCATTTTGATCAAAGAAATCAAGCAAGCGCAGGAACTTGTCCTAGCAGGGCGATCGGCTGAAATTACTCCGGATGACCACTTGGTAGCCCTAGCTCCTTTAGAGGAGGAAGTCTTGACGGCGGATGATCTGGCGTTGTTGACTTCTACCGATGCTTCCCAGTTGCTCGACGCAGCAGATGAACCGCTAGACATGGACGAATGGTTAAGCGATTCCTTGGCAATGGAGCAATCGCCTGCCCTCTCGGACGCCGATCTGGGCTTGGATCGGTTGGAACCCCAACCCTTTGCTAGCAATTCCTTGGCAGCGGATGATCTGGGGTTTGGCGATGCGTTTGATCGCTCAATTGAGTCAGAGATGGGGATCGATCGCCAGGGTCCAGAGGTGGGAATGGCAGAGCTAAATAGTCTGGCAGATTTGTTTGAAGGAGAAGTGCCTGAGCTGGGCATGACGTGGCAGGAAGAAGAGGTGGTGACTCCCATTGCCAGTCCAATTGACTCCGACTCGTCGAATGAATTGGGTGATTTCTCCGATTTGCTGTTTGATGAGAATCTAGCAGACCTGGCGTTGGAACCGTCCGACGAGGATGACGATTTGTCAGGGTTGCTCTCCCAGAGTGAACTGCGATCGGGCGCTGCCGAGGTGGTTGATCTGCCCACATTGCTCTCGGCGGAGCCAGCAACTGAGGACACGGACGATTTCGATCTGTCGCTTGATTTTTTGGCTGAACCAGACTCATCGCCTGCGGTGGAGGCGGGGATGGATGAATCTAGCCTTGATTTGAGTGATTTATTGGAAGACAGTGCCATCCCCGATCGGGGGGAAGCGGACGAAAGCCTCGCTGGTTTGTTTGAAGAGGTCGGGGATTTGACGATTGACCCGTTTGAAGCGCTGTTGCTGGATGACCCGGCACCGGATGCCAGTGGGGAGGCGAATCCGTTTGAAGCAGGATTGCCTGCATTAGAGGAGGATGGCGAAATCGATCCCTTTGCCCACCTAGATTGGGATGATTTGGTAGAATCTGGGACGGAAGTTCCCTCCGGCTTGGATCTGGGATTCTCGGAGGAGCTGACCGATCAGGAGTTATTTTTAACAGACTTCTCTAACCCAACTCCAGGAGATTCGGAAACGATCGCCGATGTGGGACTGAGTAGTCTGATGAGCGATTTCAGTCAGAGCGATTTAGAAGCCGAGGCTGCCCCAGAACTGGGCGACTTTGGATTGGGGGATGCGGAGCTAGAGAATTTAGACTTAGAGAACTTAGACTTAGAGAATTTAGACAGTTTAGACCTAGAGGCTTTAGATTTAGACAGTTTGGAACTGGGCGATTTGCAGGTAGGCGATTTAAATCTGGAGGCAACGGACTTGCCAGAGCAGCCAGAGACACCAGAATCGATTCCCGACCCCTGGTTAGCGTTTGAGAATGCAAGCGAGGCTAACCTCGGTTCCTTCGATCCTGCCTCAGAGGCTACCTCAGAGGCATCCTCTGAGGCACTGTCCAATCCCTGGGCGGCGTTGGATGATATGCCGGATGAGGCGGCGGGGTTTGCTGAGGAGCAAGGGATGGCGGAGTGGGTTGAATCGGCGGAGGTTTCCCCACTCACCCAGCCAGAGGTGTCCCTGTTTGAATCCCTCGATGAATTACTTGCAGAAGAGGAGCCTGCCCTGGGAGATTTGGATGCCCTGTTTGAGGAACCCGCTGTCCAGGTGGGTGCAGATTCAGCGGTCGATCAAGCGCCATTTGATCAATTGGCAGGATTTGCCATTCCCGATAGTGCGCCTGAGTCATTCCCTGATCCCTTTACCGATTTGCCGACTGACTCTATCTTGATTGAGGAAGTTGACCTGTCGCTTGATGTGATTGAATTGTCTCCAGCCGACCCCCTGCCCAGCGTAGATAGCCGCTCGGACGAGTGGATGGCATTGGGTGATCCCTTCGCCGAGTCAGATTTTAGCCTAGACGCCGATCCGCCGATTAGGGCGGAACTGCCAGTGGAGGATTTAGCAGCAGCCTTCATTGCTGACGAGTTTAATTTGGAACTTGAGGAGTTTGATGCCACCCCATTGCCCGATGCCTCAGGTGCGATCGAATTCCAAATCTTTGACGAAGCGGCAGTGGATTTAGACTTTGGAGCCGAGATAGAGCCGGGTGATAGCGAGTTTGATCTCACCTCGCTGGATTTGGATGAAACGGCTCAACCGTGGGTAAACGGAGCAAGCGAGCTAGCCGCCCTAGAGTCAACGGATTTAGCTGAGGCGATCGACCCCTTTGACAACGTATTCGATCAGGACACCCGCGACAATGGAGAGTGGTTTGCAGAGGCGTTGACAGACGAGGCGTTGGCAGAATCCACCTTCGATTTCGATGCTCTGCTGGCGGCAGACCCAGCGGGTGATGGCTTGGCTGAGTTTGTGGAATCCGCTCCTGCTACTGGTTCTATAGAAGATGACTTCACAGGATTGGATGCCCTGTTGGGTGAAACGACGGAGGCGTCCGTGGTCGAACCGAATTGGGCTTTGACTCATCCCCTGACGCATTTGATTTAGAAGGATTGTTGAGCGAGCAGTCCGCCTTCTCTGACTCCTTTGAGGGGCTGGGCGATCGAGGGGAGGCAGTAGACAGTGCCACGGATGAATTTGCTGATTTAGAAGCGCTACTGGCAGGGGAACCACCCACCCCAGCGACTACTCTGGAGGTGGCGGCTACAACTGGTTTTGACGATTTAGAAAAACTGCTGGAGGATGCCGACAAAACCCTGGGCGGGTCTCCCACCAGCCGAGGCACCCGCAATCCAGCACTGCCGAGCCGCTCTCGTTCATCGCGGGTAATGACTGATCAGACGATGCGAGTTTCGGTAAAGAATCTGGACAACCTCAATAACCTGGTTGGGGAATTGGTGGTCAACCGCAATAGCTTAGAGCAAGCCCAGGAGCGGCTGCGGCAATTTTTAGATAACTTGCTCTACCAGGTGCAGCAGTTGAGCGATGTCGGTCAGCGGATGCGCGATCTGTATGAGCGATCGCTGCTAGAAAGCTCCTTGCTCTCCAGTCGTCGTCCCTACCAAACCCTATCCTCCAGTGAGGCGGGATCAGCTCCCACCCACGCCACCGGGGCAAGTTTTGATGCCCTAGAAATGGATCGATTCACGGGTTTCCACACGCTTTCCCAGGAGATGATCGAGTTGATCGTCCGAGTCCGGGAGTCGTCCTCTGATATTGACTTTGTGGTGGATGAAACCGATCAGGTGACTCGCAATTTCCGCCAAATTACTACGCAGCTACAAGAAGGGTTGACGCGGGCACGCATGGTGCCGTTTGCCCAAACCGCCGATCGCCTCCCCCGCGCCGTTCGCGATATTTCGCAGCGTTGTGGCAAGCAGGCGGAGTTGGTGATCGAAGGGCGAGAGACCCTGATCGACAAGATGATTTTGGAACAGCTCTACGACCCGATGACTCACCTGGTTAACAATGCTATTACCCACGGCATCGAGATCCCAGAGGAGCGAGTGGCGGCTGGTAAACCCCCCGTGGGGCGGATTACCGTGCGCACCTTCCATCAAGGTAACCAAACCGTCATCTCGGTGACGGATGATGGAGCAGGTATCAATCCAGAGCTTGTCAAGCGCAAAGCGATCGAAAAAGGACTGATCACCTCCGCCCAAGCCCAGGATATGACTCGGTTGGATGTGTATGATCTATTGTTTCACCACGGCTTTAGCACTCGCGATCGGGCGGATGATTTTGCCGGTCGGGGAGTAGGCATGGATGTGGTGCGCACCAGCCTCAATGAGATTCGCGGGGTGATCAACATCGACTCCACGGTGGGTCGAGGCACCACCTTTACGATTCGGCTACCGCTGACGTTGAGTATTTCCAAGGCGCTCTGTTGCATTAGCAACCGTGCTCGGATTGCCTTCCCGATGGACGGAGTGGAAGACATGCTGGATGTTCCAAGAGAGCGTATTCTGAGAAACGATCAAGATCATGCTTGCATTCAATGGCGCGACACCCTCCTGCCTTTCCAACCCCTGTCTGATTTGCTCGGCTACAACCGCAGTTTAGGTCGAGGCAGTGTCTACGGTGGTAACCAGGAGGACGATATTGTCTCGGTAGTCGTGCTGCGCAGTGCCGGAAATTTCCTTGCCCTCCAGGTTGATCAGGTACTAGGCGAACAGGAAATTGTTATCAAGCAATTAGAAGGGCCAGTCCCCAAACCCGTTGGGGTGGCAGGGGCAACGGTGTTGGGCGATGGGCGGATCATGCCGATCGCCGATGTATTGGAACTGATCGATCTCTCAATGGGACGGATTCGTCGGGATGTCGGCAGCTCTCTCTGGGAGAAAACCGACAGCTTACCCCCTGAACCCGTTGATATCAAGACCGAACCCACAGTGCTGATCGTAGACGACTCGATTACGGTGCGAGAGCTGCTCTCGATGACCTTTAATAAGGTGGGCTACCGGGTAGAACAGGCGCGGGATGGACAGGAGGCATGGGAAAAGCTGCGCTCTGGCTTGCCCTGCGATCTGGTCTTCTGCGATATCGAGATGCCGCGCATGGATGGATTGGAATTGCTCTCTCGCATCCAAAAAGACACCAGCCTCAACCATCTCCCAGTGGCGATGTTGACTTCTAGAGGAGCCGATCGCCATCGGCAAATGGCAGTCCAACTGGGGGCAAAGGGCTACTTCACCAAGCCCTATCTGGAGGAAGCGTTGCTGGATGCGGCACAGCGGATGCTGAATGGGGAAGTGTTGGTAATCAACGGTTCGGCAAACTAGTGATGCGATTCAGTAGTAAGGATGAGGGATGAGGGATGGAGCGAAAGCTTGGGGAGTAGAGCTTTGTGACTTCTTGAATGTTCTGACTACCTCTTTTGCTGCAAGAGTTTGTTGGATTGGGCGATCGGTCAACGCGTCGCTTTGCCTTAAAATCTTGGGAAAAGTGTGGGAATCAATCAGAGATTGCCACTGGTTTGCTCAGTTGCTTCTCGAAGGTCGATCGGCGCAATGAATTCAGCTATCGGGTATGTCCGTGTGTCAGTGCGAGCGTCCCGCTCGCGTGTCTCCTGATTCTGGGGACGCGACCGAGACAGTAGCACTAAAAAAATTACACTCTCCGACTACCCGTTCAAGTTGGTCATCTCTAAGTCGAGCGATCGTTCTGGTTCAAAGCTCGATCGCTCTCGTTTTAAGTTGTATCATTCCGGTTCAAAGCCCAATCGCTGCTTCTTTTTGCTTGAGACTTCAGGTTTAAGGCGCGATCGCTCCAACCCCGCCTCTATTTCGCGCCGTTCTTCGTCCAATCGCAATGGACTAGAACCTCTGGGGTTGGCACTCAACAGCAATACGGTAGTGGAGTGGGGTTCCATGAGGGCTTGACTTTCGCTATGGCGGTAGTATAACCGCCAGTATATAGCGTCCTATTTTCCCAGGATAAAATCCTGCTGCCTCAGATTCCCGGCTTCTCCAAGAAGCCGGGAATCTTTGTAATCTCGGTGTGGTTAATTCTTGCCCAACTACCCCGCTAAACCCTGAACGTCAACCGTGAATAGCCAACCGCGAATAGCCAACCGCCCTATAATGATTCCTAACCCTCTATTTGCATTTGTACTGCTGTGACACTCACTCCCCTTCCCAACTTCACCCCAACCACCCAACGCCCGGATGCCCTTGGACGATTTGGGCAGTTTGGTGGCAAATACGTCCCCGAAACCCTGATGCCTGCCCTGAGCGAATTGGAGGCAGCCTTCTACCAATACCGCAACGATGCGGAGTTTCAGCAAGAGCTAAACGGGTTGATGCACGACTACGTGGGCAGACCCAGCCCCCTCTACTTTGCCGAACGGTTGACGCAACACTACGCCCGTCCCGATGGCACCGGGGTACAGATTTTTCTCAAGCGCGAAGACCTGAATCACACTGGTGCGCACAAGATCAACAACGCCCTAGGACAAGTGTTGCTAGCAAAGCGCATGGGCAAGCAGCGGATTATTGCCGAGACCGGAGCCGGACAACACGGGGTTGCCACCGCGACTGTTTGCGCCCGCTTTGGGTTGGACTGTGTGATTTACATGGGCGTTCATGACATGGAGCGGCAGTCGTTGAATGTGTTTCGGATGCGCCTGATGGGAGCGGAAGTGCGCCCCGTAGCAGCGGGAACTGGAACCCTCAAGGATGCTACCTCCGAGGCGATTCGAGATTGGGTGACGAATGTGGAGACGACCCACTACATTTTGGGATCGGTGGCGGGACCCCATCCCTATCCAATGATTGTGCGGGATTTTCAAGCGATTATTGGGCAGGAAACCCGATCGCAAACGCTGCAAAAATGGAATGGCTTGCCCGACATTCTGCTGGCGTGTATCGGTGGCGGCTCCAACGCGATGGGGCTGTTCCATGAGTTTGTCAATGAACCCACTGTGCGGTTGATTGGTATCGAAGCCGCTGGAGAAGGGGTGGATACGGATAAACACGCGGCTACTTTGACCCAAGGACGGGTGGGAGTGTTGCATGGAGCCATGAGTTACCTGCTTCAAGACCAAGATGGTCAGGTGATTGAACCCCATTCCATCAGTGCGGGATTGGATTATCCCGGAGTTGGACCAGAGCATAGCTACTTAAAGGATTTGGGTCGTGCTGAATATTACAGTGTGACCGATCAAGAAGCATTGGATGGGTTCCAACGCCTTGCCCAACTGGAAGGCATCATTCAGCACTGGAAACCGCCCATGCGATCGCTACCTAGAAACCCTCTGCCCCCAACTCTCCGGTAGCCCCAAATTGGTGATCAATTGCTCCGGTCGGGGCGATAAGGATGTGCAGACCGCCGTAAAATTCCTCGACCTGCTGCAATAGGGGATCGACGAGCGGATGGAACTAACGGATTTTCAGGTGTGCGATCGCGATCTACCCGACAGTATTTTATCGGAATACTTAACGGCGGATGCGATCGCCGTAGACACGGAAACAATGGGGTTGTTGCCCCAACGCGATCGGCTTTGTCTGGTGCAGCTTTGCGATCCCCGTGGGCAGACAACGGCAGTGCGGATTCTTAAGGGACAAACCCAAGCCCCGAATCTCAAGCAACTGTTTGAAGCAGCAGAGGTGACGAAGGTGTTTCATTTTGCTCGATTCGACTTGGCAACCCTGAGCCATCACCTGGATATTCAGGTCAGCCCTGTGTTTTGCACTAAAGTCGCTAGCAAACTTGCCCGCACCTACAGTCCCCGACACGGCTTGAAGGATTTGGTGTTAGAACTCGATCGAATTGAATTAGACAAAACTGCCCAAAGCTCTGACTGGGGGGATGTGGAGCGGCTTTCCTCAGAACAATTGCGCTATGCCGCCAACGATGTCCGCTATCTATTGTCAATGCGATCGAAACTCACCACCATGCTCAAACGCGAGGAACGCTGGGAGCTGGCACAGCAATGTTTCCAGTGTTTGCCCACGATTGTTACCCTCGATCTACTGCACTATCAAAATATTTTTGAGCATTAAGATATGCTCCATTACATCCCACAGGACGGGGTACGGTTAGCGGTGCAGCAAGCGGGAGCGGGCTATCCCATTCTCTGCCTGCATGGGCATCCCGGCTCTGGAAATAGCATGTCGGTGTTTACCCGCCACCTGTCTCAGCGGTTTCAAACCCTTGCCCCCGATTTACGAGGCTACGGTCAGAGTACCGTGACTCGATCGTTTAAAATGGCAGATCATTTGGACGATCTAGCTGCCATCCTCGATCATTTCCAAATCTCCCGCTGTCTGGTGTTGGGGTGGTCATTGGGGGGGATCTTGGCAATGGAGTTGGCGCTCAGGCACCCCGATCGCATCAGTGGACTGATTCTACTGGGAACAGCGGCGCGTCCCCGTAGCAGCCATCCTCCGGTGAATTGGCAAGATAATCTTCTAACGGGAATTGCCTCAATTATTAACAAAGCCAATCCGGGTTGGGATTGGAATATCGAGCTGTTTGGCAAGCGATCGCTCTACCGCTATTTGCTGCAACAACACACCGCTACCGCCTATCAATACCTCGCCGATGAGGGAATGCCCGCCTACCTGCAAACCTCCCGCGAAGCTCAACAGGCGCTTTCCACAGCGCTCCGCAGTCGCTACAATCGCCTTGCCGATTTGCCAACGATCGCCTGTCCTGCTCTAGTCTTGGCAGGGGCAGACGATCGCCATATTACGCCGGAGTCGAGTTGGGAGACAGCCCAAAAGCTTCAGCAGTGTGAGTGGCAGTGCTACCCCAACGTAGCACATCTATTTCCATGGGAAATCCCCCAACAGTTGTTGGAGGATATCGATCGCTGGATTGCCACTTTCCCTAGCACGGTTGGCAGCTAGAGCGGCGGCTAGGCTCAACCATTGAGCACCGAGGAAACCACCCCATTTTTACTCATCAGGGGTTCCTCGTCGATCGTCAACTGACCTGGCTTACACCGCTTGATTTCAGTTTTGATCCCCTGAGCACCCTCGATCGTCAAATCCTCCAGGTATCCTGCGGTCTCATCTTGGGCCTCCTCATGGCTAGAGAAAGGTCCAAAGTAGTAGGTACAGCGAGGTGCTTCAGTCATAACCTCGATCCACCAGGCTTGTCCCAAGGTTTGAAGAATGTCTGTCCAGATCTCTTTCATAAATTCTTTTCAGTTGAGTACGGGGCTTGGCGACGCCATCAGCCATTAAGGGAGTTATTAAAAAGTTTCAAGTCTCTTTATACCCTTTGAAGACTTATTTTGAAAAGTATCTACGGACAAAATACTAGCCCATCGACGACGAAAGATTTCGTAAAGTACCATACCAGCGGCAACGGATGCATTCAAACTGGGAGTGTTTCCCTGTAGGGGGATTGACACCAACACGTCACAGTGGCGTTGGATCAAGAGGCTCAAACCATCACCTTCAGAACCAATGACCAGAACGATCGGACCCTCAAAAGCAGCCGTATGCACGGGTTGACTACCCTCAGCCGCAGTGCCAAAGATCCAAAATCCAGCTTCTTTGAGTTCTTCCAAGGCTCGACCAAGGTTCACAACTCGTGCCACTGGGAATGTCTCCAACGCCCCCGCCGCCACCTTTGCCACGGTGGAGGTGACGCCAACGGTGCGCCGTTGAGGCAACACCAATCCTTGTGCACCCAAGGCTTCGGCGGTGCGGATGATGGCACCCAGATTGTGGGGATCGGTGATGCCATCGATCGCCAGGATAATCGGCTGATCGGTCTTGGCTTTTGCTTGCTCGATTAGATGCTGTAGTTCTTGGTAGGCATAGGGAGCCACCTGAGCCACGATTCCCTGGTGGTTAACATTGCCAGCAATCTGATCAAGACGACGGGGATCGACTTCATCAATCACTGCACCATTGGCTTTGGCTTGTCCCAACAGAGTGTGGAAGCGGGGATCGTAGCGTAGCTTGGTGAGTAGCCAGACTCGATGAAGCGGACGTTGACTCTCTAGGGCAGCCAGGACGGAATGACGACCGTAGATCAAATCAGGATTTGTATCGAAGTCGGAGTTGACCTCCGCAGACGATTCAATTGTAAGGTTGGACTCGATCGCCTGAGGGACAATCGCCGGAGCCAATGAGGTGCCACGATGGCTGAGCACAGGACGTTCCCGCTTGCCACGGGCAGGCTTTGGACGATCGGGACGTTCTGCTGAGGTTGGGTCAGCGGAGCGCTGCACGAGTTTTTTACCCGGCTTTGCCCGATGGGGACGATAGTCTTGCTCCCCACCCGACGTGTGACGCTGGGGCGATCGCACCCCACGCTTACTCTTGGGGCGATCCACACGGGCACTTTTTGTCCCAGCTTTGAAGTTAGATGAGGAAGAGGGTTTGGCAGCCATAGTGATTTAGGTTAGTGACGAATAACGACATAACAAACGACATAACAATTGGGCGATCGCAGTGAAGAATACTAAATTCTAGACACCCTAATCGTCAAAAAAACGCGAGGTAAAGCCCTCGATTGCAAAGGATGAAGCTGGTGGAAAGCTAATTGGTGAGACTCGGTTTAACGGTCTGCTTGGGCGATCGCAGTTTGAATAATGGTTAAGAGTTGGAGTAGTCGTTGGGGATCACTGAGGTAGAGGTATCCAATCAATGTTTCTAAACTACTAGCTTGTTGGTAAACATCCGGATCAATGCGCTTGTGACGTTTTGAAGACGCATTTCGCCCTCTTCGGAGAATTTCTTGCTCTAGCGGAGTGAGATGGGATTCTAGTGATCGTAACCGATTTGCTTGGCTTTCGGCACAAACATGGTCCACAACCTGTCTGTGGTACAACTGGGCTTTCTTGGGGGGATACAGGAAACAAAGACGAACATAAAGCTCGTACACCGCATCCCCCAGATAGGCAAGCGCTGCTGGGGACAAACGCTGCAATTGAGCTTCCGTCAAAAGAACGGGAGGCGAAAGTGCAGAAGCGGCATTGATTAGGGGTTGCTCCGCCTGAGATGCTGGCAGTGAGTCGTCTTGAGCGTGACTCAACACACGTGGATTAAATTAAATTTGCATTTCAACTATAGCTTCAATAATCGATCGCTCTGTGGACTTTAAGTAACTAAGTCGATTTTATATTTTCTAAGGCAATATCAACGGAAGGCTGGAGAGACAAAAACTGTTCTAGCCGAACCAGCTTTACGGTCTGAGTGACGCGCGGATTGGTGACAATTTGCAATTTGCCCCCTGCCCCCTGCACTTTTTTGACCAACTGCACAAGCGCTCCCAACCCAGAGCTATCCACAAAATCGATTTGGGACAGGTCTAGAATGACATTGGCTGGACCATCTTCGACACACTTCTCCATCACTTTGCGGAATGTTGGCTCTGAGAAAGCATCCAACAAACCTGCTAGTCGAAACAACTGGCAATTATCCCTGACTTCGCGAGTGCCTCTTAGACTGACGGTCAGAGTGAGTGATTCAGGAATATGAACCTCCTATTTTGGTCATCCAACAATTTACACAAGTTCGACGCTTAAGTATAGGGCAGCTTTAAGCCATGCGCAACCTCTAACAGAGATTCCTTAATACTTAGACTACAGTCTCTTAATGTTAAAGCATTAAGTCCCCCGCTCAGCCTCGAAATTGGGCGGCTACTATAAGTTATTTGTCTCAAAGGTATTGCACTGGGACGGATCACCCGTTTTGATTCCCTGGGTAAACCAGCGGACTCGTTGGGCGGAGGTGCCGTGGGTAAATGATTCGGGGACGACATAGCCCTGTCCTTGGCGTTGCAGTCGATCGTCTCCGATCGCGGCGGCTGCATTCAGTGCTTCTTCAATGTCACCCTCTTCCAAAATTTGGCGCGATCGCTGGGCTCGATTACCCCACACTCCCGCAAAACAGTCTGCCTGAAGTTCGAGTCGAACTGACAATTCGTTTGCCTGTTCTTTGCTGACCCGACGTTGAGTGGCTTGCACTTGATCAGAAATGCCGAGCAAGTTTTGCACGTGATGCCCGACTTCATGGGCGATCACGTAGGCTTGGGCAAAGTCTCCGGGAGCTTGGTGGCGATATTTCAAATCACGGTAGAAGCTGAGGTCGATATACACTTTTTGATCAAGCGGACAATAGAACGGACCCATGGCGGATTGGGCATAGCCACAGGCAGAATCGACCGCTCCCGAAAACAAAACCAGGGAGGGTTCTACATAGTCTGCGCCCGTTTCTTGAAACAGCTCGTTCCACACATCTTCCGTGTCTGCCAACACGACGGAGACAAAATCCGCCAGTTCGTCATCTTCAGCCGCTTCCTCTGGGGAGGTGGGACCTTGGGGTTGCTGGGAAGCTTGATCGAGGATGATGGATGGATCGCCTCCTAACAGGGTGACAATGATCGCCAGGATGATGGCTCCGATACCGCCCCCAACAATGGGAACTCCGCCCCCTCGCCCCCGCCTATCTTCAACATTTTGACTCCGACGACCCATCTGCCAACGCATAGTGAACCCCTCGATTAAGTTTCTGTGCAAATTTTAAGGTCAAACCAATCCCTGCAAACCTGCTCAAAGACTTATTTCAGAATTGGTGGCTCGATGGGCTATTGATTCAGTGGGTGGTGTGTTTACTAGCAATCGCTTTGATCGCCGCCAAATCGAGATCAAATTTTTCCCCCAACGCCTCTAAAATGGCGGATTCGGCGGCAGTAATGGTGCCATCGAGTTGGGCGATCGCATAGCAGCGCGACAAGGTAAGCACGGCAAAGTCCTGATTGAGCTGTTGCAGCAGGGCACCCAGCGGTTGGGGAGAGTGGAGATGGGCAGCGATCGTCTCTAGGGAGTTGGGGTCGATGTTGAGCGATTCTAAGGTGGGCAAGATGGTGTCCCAGGTTTGCTCTGGGTAGGTTGCCAACACCATGTGAGCCAAGATTTGATCCACTAACGCCTGTTGAGCCATCGCCACCTGCAAATAGGTTTCACTCTTGTGCCTCATCTCCTCCAATGCCTCAGCGGAGGTTTCCACTATGGCTGGGTCTTGCTTAGCTTGATAAAATCGCTGTGCTGCATAGCCCAGTGCATACAGAATGGATGCATTGGCGCTGGCACCAATCAATGCTCCGGCAAAGGGAATATTTCGCACGACCGTTAGCCCTGCCTTAACCGCACGACCACCCCCCAATGCCAACCCAAAGATGGCTAAGACTCACCACGGCGAGCGGGATCGTGCAAATCTAACCCATAGGCGGCGGCGATTTGATACACCATTTCCGTTTGCAGGGCGGCGGTTGTTGCCAAATCTACCGCAAGAAAGGCGATCGCCTGTCCCGGCAACAAACTTGTTGCCAACCCCACGCCTCCGGCATAGATTGCCTTCTCGATCATGATGCGGTGGGCAATTTTACTGGGAGACTCGTTGGGGTATTTTTGCTGTAACCGTTTGACTGTAGTTGCTGCTGCTTCTAAATCAATTTTGTCCGAAGTCCCCATCAGCCAATCGAGGCGCAACGTTTCCGTTAGTTTACGAATCAGGGAGCTGTCGCTGATAAAATCGAGTGCCTGCCCTGTTCCCTGGGTTGCCCAGGAGATCAACCCGTGGCTCTGCTTCCAGGCAGTGTCTCCAGCCTCACTGGCAGATCGCAACACCGCTCCGCCCGTGTGGGCGGCGGCTTCCCCAACCGCTTGTCCCACCTCTGTGGAGGCTTTGACCACTGTTTCTCCAGTTTTAACAATACTTTCACCCACCTGATGGACAACTCCACCCACTGCCCCCGCTACCACAGCGGCGGTGTTGACTGCCGACTCTAGGCATGATTCCTGCTCAGCCGCTTGAGTTTTGGAGGATTGGATTGGGTCGGGTTTGGGTTGGGACTGATCCTGCTTGCTCATGGGACGTTGGTTGAGGGTTGCCGTAATAGTGTGATTTGTAGCGTAGCAAGTTGGAATGGGCGATCGCTTCTCTCTGTGGAGAGGGAATTGATTGCCAATGCTGCTAACCCATCTGCCTCTGGATAGAAAAGGTCTAAAACAGACTGCTATACTAGTTAAGGTTCATGCCGATGTGGCTCAGTGGTAGAGCACTCGATTCGTAATCGAGCGGTCGTGGGTTCAAATCCCACCATCGGCTTTTCCCAAGACCCAGATTGCTACGAGTCTCGTTGTTTGGTAGAAGTATTCAACGCCAAATCCTAATGGTGGCGTCACTACTACCACTGACTAGCCGTTGATTGTGGCTGGCTAGACCGAGGACTCGACTGGTGTGGGTGGAGAGGGTTTGGATAAGCGTGCCCGTTTTGGGTTGCCAGATGTGGATGGTGTGGTCAAAGCTGGCGCTGGCGATCGCAGTTTGATCGACAAACAGGCAGCCGTGACCCGATCGGTGTGCCCTTCGAGCGTGTGCCGCAGTTGCCCGGTGGCAGTATCCCAGATTTTGACAGATTTGTCCCAACTGCCACTGACCAACTGCTGACCATCGGGGCTAAACGCAATCGTGTTAATCACATCCCGATGTCCACCCGGTTCGCCCAAGGTGCGGATTAATTCTCTGGTGGTTGGGTGCCAAAGGCGAATGGTTTTGTCGGCTCCACTGCTGGCGATCGTCCCTCCATCTGGGCTAAGGGCAATGGCATGAACTGCATCGGTGTGAGCAAGCAGGGGTTGACTGGTTGCGTTTGACAGATTCCATAGCCTGACGCTTTGGTCGGCGCTGCCGCTGACTAGGGTTGCTCCATCGGCACTGAGGACAACGGATAGGACGGGGGCAGTGTGCCCCTCAAGGGTCTGGATAAGTTCGCCTGTGCTGACATCCCATAGGCGAATGGTGGTGTCGTCGCTGCCGCTGGCGAGGATTTGTCCATCCGCACTGAAGCTGAGCGATCGGACGATTCCCCGATGCCCAGCAAGCGTCTGGCGAATCTGCTGGGTTTGGGGATTCCAGAGGGTGATGGCATGGACTGAGTTGGGTGTGGGGCGATCGCTACTACTGGCGATTTGTCCATCCCGACTCGCTGCCACCACGCTCACCGATTCGGACGCAGAGAGGGTGGCTGTCAGTGCCAGGTTGGTGTTGACCCCAGGGAGATCTAGGGGCGCGAAGGCTTGCCACTGGGGGTAGGGTGTATACGCCGATCGCTCCTGCCCCAACCAATACGGCTGCCATCACACCCCAGGGTTGGCGACGCCGCCACCCACCAGAGCGAGGGGCTGGGTTGATTGGCAGAGTTGTTGTAGCCGCAGGAATGCCCTCTGCAACGGACTCTGCCCATTGCCGCACGACCGTGGCTTCGGCGGTCGCATCCGTCGTTGCGGGCGCATGGGGGGGCTGGGCGATCGCGGTTTGGAGTGCCAGTCGCAGATCGTTGACTGAGGCAAAGCGATCGGCGGGGGATTTCTTTAAGCAGCGCAACACGATCGCCTCTAACTGCGGCGAGATGGTGGTGCCACTGGGGTGCGATCGCAGTGGGCGGGCAGGCTTGAGGGCGTGGGCAGCCAACCAGGCATTGTTGGTGATGCGATTGTTTCTAAAGTCCAATCCAAAGGGATCGATGCCCGTCAGCATTTCGTAGAGGATCACCCCCAAGCTGTAAATATCCGATCGCTCATCGACCCTGCCGCCATCCGATTGCTCTGGCGAGGCATAGTGGTAGGTTCCCAAAAATAACCCGGACGCACTGGTGTGTTCTGCCTGGAGGGAGTGAATTTTGGCAATGCCAAAATCGATGATTTTAACAAACTCCCCCAATGCCGTTGGGGTGAGAAAAATGTTGTCGGGCTTGAGGTCGCGGTGAACCACCTTGATCCGATCGCTGCGATTGGTTTCGCGATTCCACATCGTCACTCCCCCATGGGCAACATGCAACCCCGCACACACCTGGGTAATGATGTGGCAGGACTGCTCAACTGAGAGTTTCGTTTCCCTTGCCAGTCGTTGCCCCAGGGTTTGCCCCTGGAGATATTCCATCACATAAAACGGATAGCCCTCCGCCACTCCATAGTCGCTTACCTGGACAATGTGAACGCTCTTGAGTGCCGCACAGATGGCACATTCCCGCTCAAATCTAGCTCGAAGCTCGGCATCAACGCCGATCGCCAGCGACTCTTTGAGTAACTTGAGGGCAACCGCTTTGCCCAGGCGCGTATCCGTTGCTAAAAAAACATCGCCCATGCCGCCGCCTCCCAGCCATTGATCAAGACGATAGCGATCGCCATCGCCTACCAATCGACCAAGCCAGGGGTGGGGTTGGGAGGAAGGCAGTGGGGGGGGGAGTCATGGTGGGGGTTCCTTTTAGAGGCTAGGGTTGGGCGATTGCTATTGGCTATTGATGGAGGAACGATTCCACAGGGCGATCGTGCCATCCCGACTGCCGCTGACGAGGGTGTTGCCATCGGGGCTAAAGGTGACCGCCAACACCCAATCAAAATGTCCAAACAAAGTTGCCAACAGCGTTTGTTGATCGAGGTTCCAAAGTTTGATGGTATTGTCGATGCCTGCGCTGGCAAGGGTGTTGCCATCGGGGCTGAAGGCGATCGAGACTACGTGGTTAATGTGTCCCAAAAAGGATGCCAGTTCGATGCCCGTGTCCCCATCCCACACCTTGATGGCTCCATCCCAACTAGCGCTGGCAATGCGGTTGCTGGTGGGGTCAAAGGCGATGGTTCTAACGGTGTCGGTGTGCCCGCTCAAG
>JAAUSV010000373.1 GCA_012032525.1 Leptolyngbyaceae cyanobacterium SL_7_1 | reverse complement strand
TAATCCTTCAGTTACTGGTCTTGATTTGTGGAAGCTAGTTCAAGTCTTGAGAATTGTGGAAGGATCATTAACAGAGTTTCAGAAATTAGACGGTAGAGAAAGATTACTTGCAGTACATGGCAATCGATTTTTAGCACATCTTGTTTTTCAAGTTTTAAAGAGCGATTTAGAAGATCAAGATACGCATTTTCCTGATAATTTTAAGGCTAAGGTTATTGATACGACGTATCTTGTTTATCAACAAATCCTAGAAGTTATTTCAGCTCAGTTTCCAAATTCATATTTGGCAAGTCTTTTCAAAAATCAAAGCAAATGTGAAGATATTAAAAGTTGCATTAAGCTTTAAAGCTTAATGATGTGCTCAAATGGCATCGATCAATAGAGGTACAAAACCTAACGATTACAGTGCAACGGATCGAAAGAATCTATTGGTGCTGAGTTCAAAAGGATTGTCAACCACTGACTGCGATCGCTAGACCTAAATATTCAACCGCTGGTAGACCACATCCAAATGCTTGAGGTGACGAGTCGGGTTAAAGCACTGCTCAATCTCATCGTCGGAGAGCAGGGCAGCCACCTCCGGGTCTTGGCGAATCAGGGCATGAAAATCTCCATTGGCAGTGTTCCAGGCTTGGTGGGCAGCAGCTTGCACCAGCTTGTAGGCAGCTTCCCGGCTCATGCCCTTTTCCACCAGCGCCAAGAGCACCCCTTGACTAAAGACGACGCCGCCATAGCAATTGAGGTTGCGGCGCATGTTGTCGGGGTAGACCAGGAGATTTTTTACCAGATCGGTCATTTCCACCAGCATGTAGTGGGTGAGGATGCAGGCATCGGGCAACATGACCCGTTCCACAGAACTGTGGGAAATGTCGCGTTCGTGCCACAGGGCGACGTTTTCTAGGGCGGCAACGGCATAGCCGCGCACTAGACGGGCGAGTCCGGTCAGCCGTTCTGAACGAATCGGGTTGCGTTTGTGAGGCATGGCGGAGGAGCCTTTTTGTCCCTTTGCAAAGAACTCCTCCACCTCCAGCACGTCTGTCCGTTGGAGATTGCGAATTTCCACCGCAAACCGCTCCAGGGAGGCGGCTACCAATGCCAGGGTTTGGACAAAATCGGCATGGCGATCGCGCGATACCACCTGGGTTGAAGCCGTATCCGGTTCCAGTCCCAGGGTTTGACAGGCGATCGCCTCCACCTGGGGGTCAATATTGGCGTAGGTGCCCACGGCTCCAGAGATTTTCCCCACCGCAATTTGGCTGTGCAATCGACAAAGGCGATCGCGGTGGCGCAACATCTCGGCGAGCCATCCGGCTAGCTTGAAGCCAAAGGTGATGGGTTCAGCATGGATTCCGTGCGATCGCCCTGCCATCACGGTGTCGCGGTGCTGCTGTGCCTGGTAGCGAATGGCTTGCACCAACGCTTCTACCTGTCCCAAAATCACATCCAAACTGGCAACCAGTTGCAGAGCCAGTGCCGTATCTAGCACATCGGAGCTGGTCAATCCCAGGTGAATATAGCGTCCGGCGTCCCCAACGTATTCATTCACGTTGGTCAAGAAGGCGATCACGTCGTGCCGGACTTCTGCCTCAATCTCTAGCACCCGCTGTGGGTCAAACTTAGCTTTAGCCTTAATTTCGTCCACAGCAGCAGTTGGAATGTAGCCCAGCTCTGCTTGCGCTTCGCAGACGGCAATCTCAACCTGCAACCACGTTTTTAGCTTGTAGGTATCGGTCCAGAGATCGCCCATCTCCGGGAGGGTATAGCGTTCTATCAACGTTCGATGGGGAGTGACAACCGATCTATTCTAAGGGGTTCTGGGGATGAAGTTCTACAGCGATGAGCGATTAGCGATTAAGGGGTGGGGGTTGTAGTCGCCAGCCGGGTTTGACGACTTGACGGGCGCGGGCAATTACTAGGGCATCGGCTGGCACATCTTCGGTGACAACGGAGCCAGCGGCGACGGTGACATCGCTGCCGAGGGTGACGGGTGCAACCAGGACGCTATTGGAGCCAGTTTTAGAGCGATCGCCAATCTCAGTCCGGTGTTTGCGCACGCCGTCGTAGTTGGCGGTAATGGTGCCTGCGCCGACATTCACCTGATCGCCCACGGTGGCATCGCCCAAGTAGGACAGGTGGGCAACGTTGGTGCGATCGCCCACGGTGGAATTTTTTAGCTCAACAAAATTGCCGATGCGGCAGCCTTGTCCCACCTGCACATGGCCGCGCAGATGGGTATAGGGACCAATGCGCGTGTTTGCCTGAGCATGGCTGTCGGTTACTACGGAATAGAGAACCGTGACATTTTCGTCGATCTGACTATTTTCAATCAGGGTTCCCGGTCCAATTCGGCAACCCGATCGAATGGTCGTATCACCCCGCAGGTGGGTTTGGGGTTCGATGATCACATCAGGACTAAGCTGCACGGTGGGGTCGATCGTAATACTATCGGGGTCGATCAGGGTGACGCCCGCCTTCATCCAGTCGTCTTTGATACGGTCTTGCAGAATTTGGTAGGCGGTGGCGAGTTGCTTGCGATCGTTAATTCCCAGGATCTCCTGGTAGTCTTCCACATCTACCGCCATCACAGGCTGCAGATCGCTGACGGTATCGGTTAGGTAATATTCCTGCTGGGTGTTGGTTGCCTGCAACTGGGGCAGCACCTCCGCCAACGCCGACCACCGAAAACAGTAGATGCCTGCATTCACCCGGCGATTTTGTTTCTGGGCGGGGGTGCAGTCACGGTCTTCAACAATTTGTGTCACCCTGTTTTGCCCATCACAAAACACCCGTCCGTAGCCCTTGGGGTCGGGCAGGTAGGCAGTGAGAATAGTGGCAGCGTTGCCCTGGTGTTGGTGGACGTGCACCAATTGATGCAGGGTTGTAGGACGCAGCAGCGGTACATCGCCATTTAGCACTAATAGATCGCCCTCAAATTCTTGCAAGTAGGGAATGACCTGCTGGACGGCGTGTCCCGTACCCAATTGCTCCGTTTGATAGACAAACTCCAGATCGGATTGCGACGACAGGGTTTGCTTTACCCGATCGGCTTCGTACCCGACAATCACCAAGCGTCGCACCGGATCTAACTCAGCTAAACCTGCTAAGACATGTTCAACAATCGATCGCCCCCCCAGAGGATGCAGCACTTTGGGTAAGCTCGACTTCATCCGCGTTCCCCGCCCTGCTGCCAAAATTGCTACGGCTATCATGCGCTCCACTTGTTTAGCCCAACGGAGTAAGAGTATACCGTGCTTCTCCGAGGATTGGACAATCTCCTGGGATTGCCTAAATCAAAATATTTTTGCCCACTGCCAACTCGTCTAGAGAGACATTCTGCAAGGTCGTGAGCAACGTGGAATATTGCCCATCTCCCGTTTGGGAACCATAGACCAGGACATCTTGACCGACGGCTTGTAGGCTCAGATAGCCATCGGCGATTGGGTCACTGCCCGTGTAGTTGAGCGAGTTAAACAGGAATGAGAGATTGAGATAGTCCTCATTTGTAGAAAAATCAGTGATGGTGTCGCTGCCCTCACTCAGCGAGCGGTAGATAAAGTGGTCACTGCCAAACCCACCCGTCAACGTGTCATCGCCGCCGCCGCCCACCAATTGATCATCCTCTAACCCACCCACCAATTGGTCAGCCCCAGAATAGCCATAGATGGGGTTGGGCAGATTGGGAATCAGATCGAGCACAGGCTTGGGGTCAGTGCCAGCAGGGGGGGTGGTTGCCACGGTGAGGCTGCCAGTGTTGGCAATACCAGTGTCGGCAACACCGCTGGTAGATCCGCCATCCGTTGGCACCACCACCGTGCTATCAATCAGAGTTAAGCTGCCATCGTTGTAAATGCTAGAGCCACCCACTTGTCCAAGGTTGTTGGCAAAAGTGGTGCTGGTGATGGTGCCCGCAGCACCCAGGGTGTTGTAAAGCCCGCCCCTTCGTTGAGTGGCAATGTTGCTATCTAGGGTGGTGTCAGCCATTGTTAGATCGCCGCTGTTGTAAATGGCTCCACCAGAATCGCTAGAGGAGTTGTCTTTAATTAGGGTTTCTGTCACCGTCAGGGAGCCGCTATTAAAAATAGCGCCGCCGTCATTGCTGGCAAAGTTTTGCTTGAGGACGGCACCCGTCAAGGTTAGGACTCCTTGGTTGAGGATGCCGCCGCCATTGACCGCCTGTCCATCGGCGATCGTCACATTGGAAATGTCAACCGTTACCCCCGACCCAATATCAAAAATTTGTGAAGTGCCACCGCCATCAATGGTCAGGAGGGCGGCTTCCGTCCCTACAATGGCGGCGTTGTCGGTGATTGTCAGGGGTCCCGATGTCAGGGCGATCGAGTCGGGCGATTGATCGATAAACTCTGCGGCAAAGGTGATGGTGTCAACGCCTGGAGCCGCATTGGCATTGAGCACTGCTTGGCGCAGCGACCCTTCTCCGCTATCGCCGACCGTGGTGACAACGGTGTCGTTTGCGTCGATTGTTACCGTTGCTTGGGCTTGGGCACCGACGAGATAGGCGTCATCATTCAACAGCGTCAACACTAGGGTTTCTTCGGTCTCCGCGTGGAGGTCGTCGCTGGGAGTGAGGGTTAGGGTAGCGGCTGCTTGCCCATGGGGAATTGTCAAACTAATTGTGGTGCCATCGACCCCAACCCCCTTGCCTGCCACCGTATAATCGACCGGGGAAGCGGTGCCCCCGATCGCCAATCGAACGGTTAAATTCCCCACCGCATGGCTGCGATCGATCTGATAGACCACACTAGTCGTGGGCGACTCTTTAATGGTTGCCGTGGGGGGGCTGAGGGTGAGCGTGGGCAGTGGCAAGACCTCGATCATTCCGTAGACATTGTTGTTGTCGGTGAGCTGGGTAGCATCGTTGGCAGCACTGTTATTGCTAAAACTGGAGTATTGCCGATCGCTAGTTACCGTTCGCCTGCCGAA
>JAAUSV010000372.1 GCA_012032525.1 Leptolyngbyaceae cyanobacterium SL_7_1 | reverse complement strand
CCTTAAGAAATCACCTAAGGATCGCAAATTAATTAATCTGGAATATTTTTAGAGAAGCGCGGCTCCGCCGCGCTTCTCTCAAAAAATATTCGGTTTTATTTAATCCATGATCCTAAGGGTTTGCTGTTGTAAAAGGGTTTTTAGTGGCGCGAATCAGCTCAACCCACTTCTGATAAAATACAAACGTAAGTATTTATAACTACTTTATGAGCGAAATTATTTCTGATAATCAAGCTTCTCTTGGGGCAGATGCAGTCGATGAAGCGATCGCCCGTGGTATTGATTTTGATGGCACCCCGATCCCCGCTGCCAAGCTCGACCTCTACACCCAAGTCATGGGGTTAGAAGCAGGTCGTCAACGCAGCGGCGTCAGCAACACCATGCGATCGCGGATTGTGCGGATTGGTGCAAAGCACATTCCCCAAGCAGAGCTAAACCAAATGCTGCTAAATGCGGACTTCGCCCCGCTCAAAGACAAAGAAATTGCCTTCTACTACGGCGGAAAATAAATTCGTAGGGGCGTAGCAATGCCACGCCCCTACCGTTCGATCCGACGGTAATCAACTATTTCTAGGGTCTAGCAGCTAGTCCAACCAAATTCACCGGGTTAGAATTGCGTCTGACCGTACCCAGACTGGTGGCAGCTCCCGTGGTCAAATTGATGCTGTACAACAGACTGTTTGAAGTGGCAAACGCTGTATTAGCTTGGCTGGCGTCAGTAACGATATCAAAGCCAATGTTGGCTGCAAAATCAACTCCTAGCCCGCCCACAAGGGTTTGAGTGCCTACATTGGGTGGAGCTTGAATGAACAGTTGATCAGAGTTGGAGTCGATCGTGTATTGAGTTGTTGCCGTTGCTCCTGCAAAACTATTTGTGTAGGCAGTGGCGGAGACTGTAGCGGTTGCGCCACTAATGCTGCCATCGGGTTGCACGCCATCGAGAGTGGTGTTGCCGTCCACCACCCCGCCCGTGTCAGGATTCAACCGTAAGTTTAATGAGCCATCGCTGACAACCCGAATCCGATCGACCGTCGGGTTAAAGTCAACCCCATAGCTGCTACCCGTCAAGGGAACCGCAAACGTACCAGTGCCAACTTGGGTGGCAGCTCCGTTGGAGAAGTCGATCGCATAGAGGCGATTGCTACTGCCCACGCCAAACAATTGACCCGTATTGGGGCGAAAATCAATGCCTAACAGGTTCTCACCACTCTGCAAACCGCTCACACGAATGTTCGTTGTGTTGTTCAAATTGTTTGAATTGAAGAAAACTAACGAATTGTCGCCTGCCAACCCAACAAACTTGGCAGTTGCCGGATCGGGGGCAAGTCTGCTAGACAACCGCAATCGATAGTTGGTTTCACCCGTTCGACGGCTAACTCGGATAAAGTAGGTGCCTGCTTCAACTTGAGCACTAATGGATTCTGCCTGAGTTCCAGGTTTAGCAGAGATGGCAATGCGTTTGCGATCGCTGTTAAACAACGCAATATCCGCGTTGTCCTTTAAGCCCCGTAGCAACGCAGTGAAGTTGCTACGACCAGAAAAACGCACCCGAATAAAATCAAATTTGTCGGTGCGGCTGACGGAATCGGAGATAACTCGACCAGTGTTATTGAATAATCCGCCGTTACGCGCCGTATCAAAGGTATTTCCGGGATCAATAGCCATGACAGTTCCTCATAAACACATTCTCACTACGAATGCGGATGAGGAATGGATGCGTGGGTTAATAGGTTCGCACTGCTTAGCAATTGGCAATTAGCCCTGAATAACTTAATCGATCGTAATCACAGCCATTCTTTACCTATGATCTGCCAGTGGGATGCCGACGATTAAATAACCGCGTGCTAGGCTGAATGGGTTGCTTGACGGATCAGCATGGTTGACCTCTTGATGAACTTCTCTCACACCCAATGTGTTGCCATTTGCGCAGTGCTTGTTCCGGCTAATTTGGCAGCAACGGTACAGAGTTTATGGATGGTTGGCTTGCAGCGTTCTAAAATGCAGATCCAACTGATGACTAGCATGGGTTGCCTCTACGCCATTATTATGATGCTACATGTGGTGAGCTGGTTTGTGATTGGAGTTGTCATGGTGCAGACCTTTATCCTGTTAGGACTAGGGCTAACCTGTTTGAGCATTAACCTTTGGGCGATCGCCCGTCCGCATCAACTACGTGCTATCCTCACCACACTCTACTATCGCCTACTGCCCTTGTGGAAACCGTCTATCCCTTCGACCCACTAATCTTTGTTGGCAGTTTCCTGGCGATCGGGCTATTGGTGGCTTCCTTCGCTTTGATCGCGATATTGGTGATCAGAAGAATTAGAGCTAAGGAATGTGCAAGTAAATAATGTAACAATGTCTTAACCAGTAAGGGCGCATCGCCATGCGCCCTTACTGGTTGGGACTTTATTTTCCCGCACATCCCGAACAGCGAATAGCCCTTTACTTAATAATCTTCTTAACCAGATCTAACTTTCCTGTGTAGGGAGCATAGCGCCATGGCAACTCCAACCAGAAGGGTTTGCGCAAAACACTCTTGAAGTGGGAGAAAGTGTCAAATCCTGCTTTACCGTGATAGCGACCAATGCCACTGTCGCCCACGCCGCCAAAGGGAAGCTCTGAAACTCCCAAATGCATAATGGTGTCGTTGATGCAGACACCGCCAGAGGAGGTTCCAGCTAGGATTCGGTTTTGAAATTGAGCACTTTTTGAGAAGATGTAGAGCGCTAGAGGTTTGGATTTGGAGTTGATTAGGGCGATCGCCTCCTCCAACTGGTCATACTCAATCACGGGCAGAATCGGTCCAAAAATTTCTTCCTGCATGATTCGATCGTCCAGCGAAGTCACCTCCACCACTGTCGGAGCAACGTAGCGATCCGCCGGATTGCTTTGTCCACCGATCACCACGTTGCCCTCCTGGAGTAAGCTCTCTAGGCGGGAGAAGTGGCGCGGGCTGATGATTCGTCCATAATCAGGGCTTTGGGCTGGGTCATCGCCATAAAACTGTTGTAGAGCGGTGGCGATCGCCTGCATCAAATCAGACTTCACCCGCCGATCCACCAGCAAATAATCGGGAGCAACACAGGTTTGCCCAGCATTGAGAAATTTACCCCAAGCAATTCGCTTGGCAGTATATTCCACTTGAATATCCCGATCGACAATGCAAGGACTTTTGCCGCCCAATTCCAACGTCACGGGCGTGAGATGCTTGGCGGCGGCTGCCATTACCAACTTGCCGATCGCCGTTCCCCCTGTGAAAAAATGTGATCAAATTTTTCCTCTAGCAATGCCTGACTGGTTTCCACTCCCCCTTCCACCACCGCAATGTAGGAGGGGTCAAACAGGGAACCGATGAGATCTGCAATCACTTGTGACGTAGCAGGAGCTAATTCGGAGGGTTTCAGCAGGGCACAGTTGCCAGCGGCGATCGCCCCACCAAGGGGGAAATCATTAGCTGAAACGGGTAGTTCCACGGGCTAATGATTAGCACCACTCCCAGAGGTTCGGCGTGAATTTCGGCTTTAGCAGGAAATTGTTCGATTGGCGTGGAGACGGTTTGGGGTTTGACCCAGCGACGCAAATGACGAATGGCATGGTCAATCTCTTTGACCACCCCAATTTCACTTAAATAGGCTTCTACTTCTGGCTTATTCAGGTCAGTTTTAAGAGCTGCCAACACCTGCGTCTGTCGCTCTACCACTGCCTGCCGCAGCGCCTTCAGTTGGGACAGGCGAAAGCCAACGTCTTTAGTTTTACCTGTGTTAAAAAATTGACGTTGGTTAGTAGTAACTGGGAGATTTGTTGATTGGGGGGTGCTTGTACCATGACTCAAACCTCTTAACAACCGTTACAGAGCAATACGCCGTTTAGTTCCGCTTGGATGGGCGATCGCTACTCTATCCCTATAACTTAATCTAAGTTAACAGAGTTGAGCCTGTCTATGACGGTTGATAAGCTCGACTATGGCGCTTCTCCCAAGTAACCCCAACGTCCATTCACCTTCACAGCCGCCAAGCCGCCTTGAAAGGAGCAGGCATCCTCAAATTGTAAGTCTACTAAAAATTCTGCTTTGGCATTGATATATCCCCAACGATTACCCGATTTGACGGCAGCTAAGCCCTCTGCAAACGGATAGCGTCTTCAAATTGCAGAGCAATCACCACCTGTCCCGCTTGGTTAATGAAGCCATACTGGTTACCGTTGCGAACCAGCGCCATTCCCTCACTAAAGCTAAACGTGTCGTCAAAATCAGCAGCAATGCAGAGGGTTCCGGTGCGATCGATATAGCCATATTTACCCTCCACCCGCGCCCGTGCTAGCCCTTGACTAAAGGAGTGAACCACATCAAAGTGGGCTGGAATCACCAACCTACCTGTTTTATCAATAAAGCCGTACTTCTCCTGCACCATGACCCGCGCCAAGCCCTCGCTAAATTCATCGGCGGTGTCAAAGGTGGGGGCAATCACAACGTTGCCTTGGCGATCGATGTAGCCATAGCGGTGCTCCAACTCAATGCGTGCCAAACCATCTGCAAAGATTTCTGCTCCATCAAACTGAGGTTTGATGGCAAATGCTCCTTCGGTATTGAGATAGCCCCAGCGATCGCCAACCGACACCCGCGCCAGCCCTTGGGAAAATTGGTAAGCGCCCTCCCGCCAGCCGTTGATCCAGTCAAACTCCACGGTTGACGTAATCACAACAGTGCCGCGTTTGTTGATATATGTCAGTTGGCGATCGCTCACCACCGCCGCCAACCCCTCCGAAAAATCTCGCGCAATTTCAAATTGGGGAGCGACCAGTAGGGTGTAGGTTGGTGGCTTTGCCTCTTGGAGGAGTAGATTAAAGCTCGCCACCGCCATCGCGCGAGAGTTGGTTGAATTGGGTAAAGCATCGAGCACCGCCCGCGCCGATTGATAGCGCTGACGAAAATCGTATTGC
>JAAUSV010000015.1 GCA_012032525.1 Leptolyngbyaceae cyanobacterium SL_7_1 | reverse complement strand
TTGGAGGGCGCGGCTCCGCCGCGCCCTCCAAAAAAAAGTTAATTAGATTATTTTTGTAAAGAGTCCTTAAAATTCAGGTTCAAGCCGAATCAAGCGTCCGTTGGGTTCGTCGGTCAAGACATACAGCAACCCATCCGGTCCCTGTCGCACATCCCGCACCCGCTGCCCGATCGAGATCGGTTGCTGGTCGATCACATTGCCAGACTCATCCAAATCCAATCGATGCACCGTCTGCGACACCAGCCCACCGACAAACAGATCCCCATCCCAGGCACCCAGGCGATCGCCCCGATAAAGTGCCAACCCAGAGGGTGCAATGGCAGGAGTCCATACCTGTTTGGGGTCGATCAATCCGGGTCGCGATTGCTCGTTGGAAATCACTCCGCCGGAATACTCTCGGCTGTGGGTGACAAGGGGCCACCCATAGTTCTGCCCCACTTCGATCAAATTTGCCTCGTCGCCGCCCCTAGAGCCGTGCTCAGTCGCCCAAACCCGATTGGTGGCTGGGTCGATCGTTAAGCCCTGAATATTACGATGCCCATAGCTCCAGATGGCGGGTTCGGCATCGGCGTTGACAAAGGGATTGTCGGCTGGAATCGAACCATCGTCATTCAGCCGGACAATCTTGCCTAAACGAGTTTTCAGATTTTGCGCCTGTTGACGGATCAAGGCTCCATCCAGTTGAATCGGCGGGTTGCCGCCATCGCCGATCGACACCAACATCGTCTCATCGGGCAACCAGGTAATGCGAGACCCAAAATGCTGTCCTTGAGATTTGTCCCGTTCCACCTCAAAGATGACTTGCAGATCGCTCAGGGCTTGCCCATCAAACACTGCCCGGGCGACGCGAGTCCGGTTAGCATCTGGAGTGCCGTGGGAGTAGGTGAGATAGAGTAAGCGATTTTCAGCAAACCGGGGATGGAGCGAGATATCCAGCAACCCAGCCTGGCTGACCACCAGCACATCGGGTACACCCGCGATCGGGGTTGGGTCAAGCACCCCGTCCCGCACAATTCGCAGCCGTCCGGGGCGTTCCGTAATCAACATTGAGCCATCGGGCAACCACGCCATGCCCCAGGGATGTTCTAACCCCTCCAGCACCGCCGTGGTACGAACGTTGGTAATCGGGGCAGCGGCGACTTCTGAGGGGGTCTCGGCAGCGTTGGGTGCGGCGATCGCCGCAGGGCTAGTAGGCGCAGGGGACGCAGAATCAACTGAAGAATCGACGGGGGGCTGTTCCACGGTGCAACCTGCGATCGCCACCATCAACCCCACACTTCCGGCTTTTTAATCCAACAATTCCATTGCATGGCACAGTACCGATTAATGGTTCTAAATGCGTGTACTTTTTGGATTCTCAGCATCCTATAATCAGCGTTCTGTAGGATGTCGAGGAGCGAAAAAATCTTGGGGCATCGATCCTCAGTTTAGCGAACTTGATTTCTTCTAACACGTATGACAACTGTGGCACACGCATTGACAACTTTGGCGATCGCCCTAGAAGCCGCAGAGCATTCTGAGGAGGTGTTTCGACTAACGGCGATTATTGAGGAATTGCTCAGTCAGGTCGCTTTCCTACTCAAGGTGATTTTGGAGGGGATTGCGCTGATGACAGTGGCGATCGCCATGCTGATTGCATTTCAAAAATTAATCCGCTACCACAGACGGGAACGTGCCCGTTATATTCGAGAGTCGATCCGCCTAGAGTTGGGCTTGGCGTTGGCGCTGTCCCTGGAGTTTCAACTCGCCGCCGATATTGTGGGAACGGTGATTTCGCCCAATTGGGATGCGATCGCCAAACTTGCCGCGATCACTGGCATTCGCACGTTCCTCAACTTCTTCCTACAAAAAGAAGTGCATGAGTTGCAGCAGCACCATGATATGCATCCCATTGATTTGGCACAGGGAACTGTAGATAACTCGATCGACAACAAATCTTAGTCCAAAGCATCATAATCAGCTCCAGACCCATACTTCCACGCCGCTAGCCACTGCTGGAGGCGATAGGGATCGGTACTCGCCTTCAACCCCGTTTGAATCGGCTGTTCTAGCGCATGTAACCCCGTGTAAATTGCCAAATTAATGTAGTGCCGTAGCCAATCCACCAACGCCCCCAGACCAACTTGGGGAATAATCGCTGCAATTAGGGTCGGGTGAGCGATCGCCGTTTTCAGCAGCGTTTGCGACAACCCGCCAAACTGCACCACATCCTGGAGAAACGGCTTCAGTACCGGATCGCCCAACGCCACCATCTCCTGAAACACAGCCGCAAGCAAGCGATTGATCTGGTCGGGGGGCAGGGTTTGATCGATCCCCACACTCATCGATCGCTGAAATAGCCAGGTAACGGAAAGATTGGGCTGGTAGGGTTGGAGGAGTCCGAGAGCATGGCGATCGAGTCGATCTGCCGTTAAGGCGCGATCAATGCCCTCGGTCAACCGTTCCAAATGGCGCACCATTGCTCCAAATCCACCAAAGCTTAAAGGAGACTGATTGCCGCTGCTGTCTCCCACATGTACCAGGCGATCCCACCGGGGCTGCAACGGACTGTGGCGATAGCAGGGAAAAAAGCCAAACAAGGCGCGTTTGAATTGCAACTGATCGAGCGACACCCCTTGATAATCTGGCAACAAGCGAAAGTAGTCCTCAAACAAGTGCTCTAAACTGGGGCGATCGGGATGGGCATCTACATAGGTAAATAGATAAGTAGTTCGCCCATCACGGGCAGGAAACGCCTCCCAAAAATATTGGCATTGGTTCTGAATCGGCGTGAATGCTGCAAACAGATCGCCCGTCTCGTTTGCCGGAAACCCTGTCGCGCACGTTCCCACCACCAGACAGACCGCATCGGGTTGCTGTCCCTGCCGTGCTTGGCGGGCGATCGGCGAGAAATGCCCCATCGCATCGATCAATAAGCGGGTGCGAAACGGTTCACCTGCTTGAATTTCAACTCCATTGGAATAAACTGTTGCCGTCTCAAACCCTACTTGCTCCACCAGTCGCCCCCCCAAGGCGAGGAATTTCTGTTTGAGCGTTTCTAGAAGATAAACCGGATCAACCCCGGTATTCAGCACGTCGCGCACCCAGATGTCGTTTCCTTCCCCAAAACTGATGCGGGCTGGGTTGTACTCGGTGGCGATCGCCTGTTCCAGTTCACTGGCTGACAATAAATCGAGCGATCGAAACACCTGCAATTCCTTGCGGGAAATATTCCACTCCTGTTGCCGCCCCCGCAACACCCCCCGCTCGACTAGGGCGACTCGCCAGCCCCGCTGAGCCAAGGTACAGCCCAGCAAAATTCCCAGCGTCCCCCCGGCGATCACCACATCCCATTCCACTGGGGGTAAAGGAGTTGTAGCGGTGCGATCGCGGTAGGAATCGGTAAGTTGCCCGATCGATAGCTCTGCCACAGTTGATCCGCTCGACGTAATCCTGTCAAGGGATCTCCAGGTACGGCAGAAAGCAGTGAAGCAGTTAAATTCACGGTGGCTGGTGTTGATGGAATCGGCGGCGGTTTCAGATCCCCGGCTTTTCCTAAAAAGCCGGGGATCTGATCTGAAGTGATATTCTAGCTGCCATTCTGCAAGCTTTCTCCCCCCAAAACGACCCTGGCAGAGTCAATCCGATCGCCCTGTTCAATCTGATCGACGACCTCCATGCCGCTCGTGACATAGCCAAACACGGCGTAGCTACCATCGAGGAAATCAAGATCCGTCAAGGTGATGTAGAACTGGGAGGACGCAGAATCGGGGAATTGCGATCGTGCCATTGCCACCGCTCCACGGCTGTGACGCAGGGCAGGAGGCTCGGAAATCCCAGCTTCTGGCAGTGTCTGACTGTACGTTGGTTCAGCCGTGTTACTAGGCTTGATTTCTAGCGGAATGTAGCGGGTGGTGGAAGTGGCTGGGTCGATAAATCCCCCCGTTCCCAACTGAGCCACGGGTACATCAGGATTGGCACTTTGAGGATCACCTCCCTGCACAACAAACGGCGATGGCTGGCGCACCACCCGATGAAACATCAGCCCGTCATACACCCCCCGTTGCACCAGATCGACAAAGTTGCCAGCGGTGACAGGCGCATTGTCTCCATCGACTTCAATCACGATCGGGGAACCTTTCACCACCAACTCAACGGTGGCTTTGCCCGTCAAGTAGGGCAAGTTGGCAGTCGGCAAGTTGCCTCCGAGGGGATGTAGCGGTTCCTTTGGTGGAATCGGGAGCGGCGGTACAACCACCTAGTAGCAACAGACCCACGCAGAGTAATGTGATGAATGCAGGTCCGATCGGGGTTTTGAGCTTCATGGAATACCTGGGTTGCATGACGTTTGAGTAAGTAGCGATTAGCAATTAGTGGTTAGCAATTTGGCAAGATCAGGGGGACGGGGAGGTATTGGTGAATTCCCGTGAGCCTGAGTAGTTAGACAACTCCGCCAGGGCTTCCAGGGATTGTACGCCCCTATATTGTTGTCCGTTGATTTCCCAGGTGGGGTAGGCGCGAATCATTTCCTCCTGACACAACTGGGGTTGGGCGTTGACCCCATCTTCGGCACATTCAACCTGAGATAGTTGGGCAAAGGCGGCTTCTCCAAACAGTTGGGCTTGGGCGTAGCAGTGGGGACACCAGTAGGCTTTATAGAGCACGGCTCCAATAGCTTGCAGATGGGCAGCAAGGGCAAGCTCGGCAGCACCAGACGTAGTTCCAACAATGATGCGACGAGATTCTAGCGTTTCAGCAAACCGGGAAGGAGCCTCCTGAGCCACGCTGGGGCTTGCACTCAGCAGCAGGGTCAGCCCAATTGCCCCAATCAAATAACGTTGATCCATGCGATCGCTCCAAATTAACTACAAACCTTCCAACGGCACTCCCAAAAACCGGGCAAGTTCTGCCCCCTGATTTTCTAACTCTGAGAGGGCAAGGGGTTGTCCCACGCGAGTTAAGGGGAGTTCACCCTTACCTTTTATCCGCAGGTAGAGTGCTCGTTTAGGGTTCAACCCTTCTTTGACATCTACTCGGATCGATTGCACGTCTTCGATCGGATGAGTCACATCAATCCGACGGTCTTTGCCCGGAAAGCCCCAGCGGAACAGCGTCACCTTGCCCGTTCCCTTGTTGAATTCGTTGTATCCGCCGCCCACATCTAACACGATCAATCCCCATAGATATAGCGACAGCAGCAGCCCAACCACACCGTAGAACCCCATGGCGATTCCCTGGGGGATAAAGATCAGTTGAGTTGGGTCAGAGAAGGGCAACAGATTCACCTGGAGATAGCTGGAAATACCCGACAACAAAAAACCACTTGACCCAATGAGAATGACGATCGCCCAGAAGTAATTACTTAAGCGTCGAGCACCCAGTAGGGTTTGCCGTAGCACTTGATCGGTTTGGGAGGTGATTGAAGAGGTCATAGGATTATAGAAGTTAGCTGTAAATGTCGTTTGTCAAGTCAGCCAAAACTCAAATTTATAAAGAAAACCTTAAGCATTGCAGGTGTTGAATTGAGAATTATTTAACTACCCGATGCCACTTTAACAAAAACTGGAATCGCCTCGATCGCGATGGAATGTCAATCGGATCAGATTTAATGTGCGATCGCCCTTCCCTTACCTTGGAAATTTGTTAACTGAGAGTAAGGTATCGGATTGTAAAATTTTTCATCTCTCCTTATCATATAAAAACGTTGAGTTCTTATCGATCGCAACCCTGCATCCTCCGAATGGAGGATCGCTAAAGTTGACAGGTAGGAATACTCAGTCAACTCTAGTGATGGAATTAGCAAAAGTGGATCTTTGATTTTTTACTAGACTGCTTTTGTTTTGCGAGATACAATCTTGCTCGATTCAAGTCTTGCTCGATTCAAGGACACGCACAGATATTTAATGAGGATATGAAATGACCATAGCGATGGGGCGCATGCAAGAGCGTCGAGGATGGTTCGACATCCTGGACGACTGGCTGAAGCGCGACAGATTTGTGTTTGTCGGGTGGTCGGGGCTGTTGCTGTTTCCCTGTGCCTACATGGCGCTGGGCGGCTGGCTAACGGGCACCACGTTTGTCAGTTCGTGGTACAGCCACGGGTTGGCAAGCTCGTATCTAGAGGGCTGCAACTTTTTGACGGTAGCCGTATCGACGCCTCCTAACAGCCTGGGACACTCGCTGCTGTTTTTGTGGGGACCTGAGGCGCAGTGGGACTTCACCCGCTGGTGTCAGTTGGGCGGCTTGTGGGCGTTTGTGGCACTCCACGGAGCCTTTGCGTTGATTGGCTTCATGCTACGGCAGTTTGAGATTTCGCGGTTGGTGGGGATTCGTCCTTACAATGCGATTGCCTTCTCTGCCCCGATTGCAGTGTTTGTCAGCGTATTTTTGCTCTACCCGTTGGGGCAGTCGTCGTGGTTTTTTGCCCCCAGCTTTGGGGTAGCGGCGATTTTCCGATTTATTCTGTTCATCCAGGGTTTCCACAACTACACCTTGAACCCGTTCCACATGATGGGCGTGGCGGGTGTGCTGGGTGGAGCGCTGTTGTGTGCGATTCACGGGGCGACGGTGGAGAACACCTTGTTTGAGGATGGAGAAGCCTCCAACACCTTCCGGGCGTTCAACCCGACGCAAAGTGAAGAGACCTACTCGATGGTGACGGCAAACCGATTCTGGTCGCAGATTTTCGGGATTGCCTTTTCCAACAAGCGGTGGTTGCACTTCTTTATGTTGTTTGTGCCAGTGACGGGCTTGTGGATGAGTGCGATCGGGATTACGGGGTTGGCGCTGAACTTGCGGGCGTACGACTTTGTTTCTCAAGAGTTGCGAGCCGCAGAAGACCCTGAGTTTGAAACGTTCTACACCAAGAACATCCTGCTCAACGAGGGCATCCGCGCTTGGATGGCTCCCCAAGACCAGCCTCACGAACAGTTCATTTTCCCTGAAGAAGTGTTGCCTCGTGGTAATGCGCTGTAATTCGTAGCATCTGCTACCTAGACGAAAACCCCGTTAAAAACGGGGTTTTTTATTGGACGATGGCGGGTTAGAGTAATTTCTCTAACCCGTAAACGAGGGATTGCAACCCGATCACTTTGCGGATGGCAAGGAGGACTCCGGGCATGTAGCAGGCGCGATCGCTCGTATCATGGCGCAGGGTATACAACTCCCCCGGCGCACCAAACATGACGGCTTGATGGGCAATCAACCCAGGTAAGCGCACACTGTGAATCCGAATCCCATCGGGCATTTGTCCGCCGCGTGATCCGGTTAACTTTTCTGTTTCTTGCACCCGGGGTGGGTTGAAGGGTTTACCAAATTCTGCCAATAGCTGGGCAGTTTGCAGGGCAGTACCACTGGGGGCGTCGGCTTTTTGGTTGTGGTGCATCTCAATAATTTCAACGTGGTCAAAGTACTGGGAGGCTTGGGCAGCCGCTTGCTGCAACAACACCATGCCGATCGAAAAATTCGGAATAATCGCCACCCCCATACTGGCTTTGTCGGCAAAGTCTGCCAAGTCTTCAATTTGTTCGAGACTCAACCCGGTTGTACCCACCACTGGGCGAACTCCGTAGGCGATCGCCGCTCTGACATTCTCATAAACGGAATCGGGATGGGTAAAATCCACCATCACCGCTGGCTGACGCTCTTGAGCCGCTAGAACTAGGGTTGCCTGAAGATCATTGGTAATTGGTACTTCTAGGGCTTCCAGTCCAACCAATTCACCCACGTCCTGCCCGTTGTACTGGGGGTTGCGATCGATCGCCCCCACCAAATTCATATCCGCTGATTGGCTCAGGGCTTTGATCACCTCGCGCCCCATCTTTCCGGCAGCACCATTGACAACAACTGGAATGGGGGTTGGTGGCATGATTCACTCAGTTCCGTTACAACAAGGGCATTTTAGATCAGTCCTTGATTAGAGGGAAACGGATTCTCTCAATTTCGCCCCAGGTCTGTGTCAAAATGAAAAACAGTGATTAACTGTTCTTTGCATTCCAGGTATTGTTGTGAGTTCTACTGTGTCTGCCACTGCTGCTGCTCCTGCCCGTCGGGCGGTGTTTCCGTTTACGGCGATCGTTGGGCAAGAGGAGATGAAGTTGGCGTTGTTGCTCAATGTAATCGACCCCAAGGTCGGTGGAGTAATGATCATGGGCGATCGGGGAACAGGCAAATCCACCACGATTCGCGCCCTTGCCGATTTGTTGCCTGAGATTGAGGTGGTGCAGGATGATCCCTTCAACAGCCACCCTACCGATCCCGATTTGATGAGTGACGCGGTGCGTCAGCAATTAGCCCGGGGTGAGACCCTACCCACGGTTCCTAAAAAAGTACAGATGGTGGATCTGCCGCTGGGGGCAACGGAGGATCGGGTCTGTGGCACGATCGACATTGAGAAAGCCTTGGCGGAGGGCATTAAGGCGTTTGAACCCGGATTATTGGCGAAAGCCAATCGCGGCATCCTCTACGTGGATGAGGTAAATTTGCTGGATGACCATTTGGTAGACGTGCTGCTAGACTCAGCCGCATCGGGGTGGAACACGGTGGAACGGGAAGGGATTTCCATTCGCCACCCAGCCCGGTTTGTTCTAGTTGGCTCCGGCAACCCAGAAGAAGGCGAGTTGCGTCCCCAGTTGCTCGATCGCTTTGGAATGCACGCCGAGATTCGCACGGTCAAAGAACCCGCACTACGGGTGCAGATCGTGGAACAGCGCACCGAGTTTGACCAAAATCCGCAGACATTTCTCAGTCACTACCAGGAACAACAGGACGCCCTGCAACAAACCCTGGTGGAGGCGCAAGGGCGGCTTCCGCAAGTGGCGATCGACTACGAACTACGAGTTAAAATTTCTCAAGTCTGCGCCGAGTTAGACGTAGACGGACTACGGGGCGACATTGTTACCAACCGCGCTGCCAAAGCGCTAACGGCATTGGAAGGTCGCACCGAGGTGACTATCCCGGATATTCGGCGGGTAATTGGCTTATGTCTGCGCCACCGACTACGGAAAGATCCACTGGAGTCGATCGACTCTGGCTACAAAGTTGATAAGGTGTTTACCCAAGTGTTTGGCATCGTTGAGGATGAGGTGACTGCTAACAATGGGGCGGGCAGCTATTCTACACCGGGACTACGGTAAGCATTACTGGTGGTGATGCTCTAGACCTACCACTGATACTCCGTAGGGGCAATGCAATGCATTGCCCCTCCCAAACTAACTTTGGTTAGGGAAAATCCCCACTGTGAAAGAATTGGCGAATCGATTACTGCACGGCTTCGGGTGCTGCCTGATAGGCATTTTGTTGACCCTGGTACATGGCTCTGAGTACTAAGCCGGGGTCAACCCAGTTTCCTCATACTTCAAGCCCCAGTGTAGGTGAGGACCCGTGGTGCGTCCCGTCATCCCCACTCGTCCAATCCGTTGCCCCGCAGACACTTCCTGCCCTTCCCAGACTTGAATGCCTCCGTCTCGATCGATCATGTAGCGTCCCCGTCCATCTGATTCGACGCGCCCTTGCATATGGCAATAGATGTGTACCCACTCGCCCGATTCCACAATCACTGACGTGCCACAGTTGCTATTGTCAGACACCTCAACTACCACACCTGTCCACCAGTTGCGAATGTAGCTGCCTTGGGGGGCGGCAAGGTCTAGCCCATAGTGAAATTCCTGGGAGTACCCACCGGTGGGGGAGCGGCGATAGCCAAAGGGCGACGTGTAGGATTGGAAATCTTCGACTGGGAAGGAGGCTCCATGCCATTCATTGAACGACATTTGCTCTGGAGTGAGCTCAGTCACCACTGGCTCTGAGCCAGCATCGACAACGCCTGTGTTGATGGCTAGGGAAGAGGGTTGAGGAGTGGAGGATTGGGTTTGGGAAGTGGAGGGCGATGGCGCGATCGCTCCGGGTGCAGGCTGACTAGGACGAGGTTGAGTGGCGGTTGCCTCTAACCGAGCAGCTAACATTTCTTGGTGAGCATCAAGCAACACCAAACCACACAAACCAAGCCCCACCAACAACATTACTCTTCCAGATTGAACAGAATTTTTGGGCATCATGGGCAACGGCAACAAGAATCTTTTTGGGTTGGAAGGCAATCGCCAAAACGCTAATCAGAGTATAGGCTATAGAACTTGAATTCGTTCAAGAATTGATCATTAAAATATGCAATAAAGTCCAGAGACTTCTGATTAGGAGAAATTAGCTGATTCACAAACAAAGTAGCGATCGATCGCCCAATTGCTCTAGAAAATTTTTCAGACAGTAACGGTGATGATCGGCAAAGCTTATTCATTAAGCTAACGTGAGTGATTTGATCAGGAAAATTTTCACAGGTTTTGGGGTTGACCGTTGGGCTTAGGCTTCCCAAAGCCTCCCAAAGCTTGCACCCTGCTGCCATACTAAAAGGCAGAGCACATGAGGCATCGTCAATGGGTCTACCAGAAGCCAGTCGGCTACAATTCACCTCCGATTTATCCATCTGCCGGATATTAAATGGCATGTGGCAACTGTCCGGTGCCCACGGACGAATTAATCCGCAAAAAGCGATCGCCAGCATGTTCGATTACCTCGACGCAGGCTACACCACCTGGGATCTAGCGGATCACTACGGTCCGGCAGAGGAGTTTGTTGGAGAGTTTCGCCGCCAGCTTCAAGACCGACGTGGAACTGACGCTCTGAGCCATCTCCAAGCCTTCACAAAATGGGTGCCTCGCCCTGGTTCTATGACGCGCCAAAGTGGTTGAGGAAAATATCAACCGCTCCCTCCAACGCATGGATGTTCCAACCCTCGACCTGTTGCAGTTTCACTGGTGGGAATACCGTGACCCAAACTACCTAGACGCCCTCAAGCATCTAGCAGACCTGCAATGTAAGGGCAAGATTCGTCACCTCGCTCTGACAAACTTTGATACAGAGCACCTCAAACTGATCCTAGACAATGGCATCAAAATTGTGTCAAATCAGGTGCAACATTCCCTAATCGATCGTCGTCCCCAAGTGCAAATGGCTCAGTTGTGTCAGCAAGCGGGAGTGCAGTTACTCACCTATGGAACGCTCTGTGGTGGGTTCCTATCTGCCGCGTATTTAGGGCGCTCGGAGCCGCGAGGTGGACAATTGGAAACCGTCTCCTTGCGGAAATACAAACAAATGATCGATGCTTGGGGTGGTTGGGGATTATTCCAGGAACTGTTGGGAGTGTTGCAAGAGATCTCCACCCGACGCGGAGCCAGCATTTCCAACATTGCCGTGCGCTATATTCTCGATCAACCAGCGGTGACAGGGGTGATCATCGGTGCCCGTTTGGGAATTTCCCAGCATTTGGAAGATAATGCCAGAGTTTTTTCCTTGGAACTTGAACAAGCCGATCGCGGTCAAATTGAAGCGGTGTTGGGGCGATCGCGCGATCTCTTTCAATTAATTGGTGACTGCGGCGACGAATATCGGCGTTAACAATTAATCTATCCTTCAAACCTCAAGCGCCATTTTTATTTGTTTGCAAATAAGTTGGTGTTGCTTTTAGATGGGCTGAGATATGGATCTTGCACAAGCGCTGCATTACTCTAATCCATACAGGCTTAACTCCATTTTGTAGGAATTCTCTCAGGGCTTCATATATGAATATTTCACTGTTCCGATCTGTTGCAAATCAGTATCAGCATTTGCGCCAGATTAACACGGTCGCCATGATGAACGTTATTAGTCATCAAATTGAAGACCAAGTTTTGCAACACAAACTGACTGTTGACTTCTACGCTGGGTTTCAGCGATTTTCCCACTTTCCCGACCAGCTACGACGCTACAGTCGATTGGGGGCAATTTGTCGTCGAGTCTACATTTTTGGGGTTGCTGACTATCAGCCGCTCTCCATTCCTGGAATTGAGTTCATTGAGATCAGCCCAACATCGGCGTTGGCACAGGAATGGTTTTTGTTTGTCAATACTTCTAGCTTTTGGGCAACCCTGGTGGCACAGGAGATGGAAGGGAGAGATCCGGCAACGGGTGGTCGCCGCTTTGATGGCATCTTGTCCTACGATGAAGCGGTGGTCGATCGCATTGCCCTGTTGATGTCTCAAGTGATGGAGGTTCCCTATGAACCCATCCCGGTCCGCCACTACGCCAATCAAAACCTCCATATTTCAGAAATTAGCGGTCGGATGTTGGCATTGCACGAAAAAGCGGAGTTGCTCTGTCAGCAGCGCTGGGTCAGACTTGCCACATTGCAACAAATTGCCGAACTATCGTCCAACAATCTGTTGGAGTTTCTGCATGACGCTGCACAAATTCTTCAGGACGTTTTTGGGGCAACGGGAGTGGCGATCGCCCTCAAAATTGCTAACCAACAATACACTATTATGGTTGCCGAAGGAGATGCCAACGGCAAAGGCTGGAAAAATGCCTTTGAGTGAAGGCGTTTGTGGGCAGGTGATCCAACAGGGCGATTGATGCAGCAGATGGATGTGCGGAAACATCAGCGCAGTGACTTTGTGTTACCGATCGCTCAATCCATGATTGTTGCTCCCATCGCCAGTCGTCAGATCTATGGAGCGATCGCCCTTGGCAATTTCAAGCCCAATTGTTGGGATGACGAAGACAGTCGCACGGTGTCAGCGATCGCCAAAATCCTCGCCACCCAATTTGATCACACCATTGCGAATCGCAGCACTGCGTCTACCGCCCCCACCCATCATCTCCATCAATTTGTCAGTGATCAACAAAAATCGCTGGAACGGCTGCGATCGCTCCAACAAAAACTGCGAACCCTGCAACCCACAGCTCCCCAAATGGATCTATTAAACCAAATGGAAACCACCCTTAGCTTGCTGAACGGCGGATCTACCCACGCCTCATCCACCAGCCACAAGGGATGATTTACCAACTTGGCTGTTAGCGAATCGCTAACAGCCAAACCCCAGCCATTTAACCAAAACCTGCTTAATACTCTGGTACAGAAGGATCGATCTCGCGGCTCCAAGCCGTAATCCCGCCCACTACGTTGGTTCCTTCAATCCCAGACTCCTTGAGAATGGCGAGCGCTTTTGCCGATCGCCCACCCATCTTGCAATGGGCAATCAGGCGATGTCCATTCATAATTTCCTTGATTTTGGCAACCCCTTCACCGCTTTCAATGTCAGGCAAAGGCACTAGCACTGCGCCAGGAATCTTAGCGATCTCGTACTCGTTGGGGTTGCGCACATCCACCAACACAAAATCATCCGCTTGGCTGTCTAGCAGGGTTTTGAGTTCTTGAACAGTCATTTTCCATAAGATTTGCCTTTTGTTGTGCTTCAGCCGCTTTTTGCCTGGGGAATGCCACAAAACTCTTCGTAGTCGATCAGCTTTTCAATCACTGGACGCACGGGATTTGGTCGCAGCTTGAGTTCCCGAAAGGTCATGTTGAGCGCATTGTAGATCACCAAACGACCGCTCAAGGTTTGTCCCTGACCCAAAATAATTTTCACTGTCTCAGTCGCTTGGATTACGCCGATAAGCCCCGGCAAAATCCCTAGGACGCCACCCTCAGCGCAGGAGGGAACAAGCCCCGGTGGTGGGGGTTCGGGATAGAGATCGCGGTAGTTGGGTCCACCTTCGTAGTTGAATACGGTGGCTTGTCCCTCAAACCGAAAAATAGAACCGTAGACGTTGGGTTTATCAAGCAACACACAGGCATCGTTGACCAGATAGCGGGTGGGGAAGTTATCGGTGCCGTCTACCACAATGTCGTAGGGTTTGATCAGATCTAACGCATTTTCAGAGGACAAGCGGGTTTCATAGAGATCGACCTGGCAATCGGGGTTGAGTTCCAAAATCCGTTGCTTGGCAGATTCAATTTTGGGCTTGCCCACCCAGGGCATACCGTGGATCACCTGTCGTTGCAGATTTGAGCGATCGACCACATCAAAATCAACAATGCCCAACCGACCGATACCAGCGGCCGCCAAATAGAGCAACAGAGGCGAACCTAAACCACCCGTGCCAATGCACATCACACTGGCAGCTTTCAGACGTTTTTGTCCCTCCAAACCCACTTCCGGCAGGATCAGGTGGCGGGAGTAGCGTTCATATTCTTCTCGACTAAGCTGGATTTCGTCCAGATTGGGATTTAGCATGATCGTTTAACAAGCAGAGAGTAGAGAGGGACAGTAAGGAATACACACTTATTATTAAAGGACTTGTACATCCTCAGGTTGGAACTGATGATTTTCATCCAATCTCCAGCATAGTAAATCTTGGGCAACTCCCTGTTGCACCGAAACAATCAGATACGAGTAGCCCATCCACGCCAACACCCGATCGCACTCGGAGGGCACGGCTGGGTGATCGGGATGGGAGTGATAAATTCCAATGATTTGCAGCGATCGATCCCGCGCTTCCCGTTGAATTGTCAACAACTCTCTGGGATCAATCCAGTAGCGATCGGCTTTACTGTGATCACGACGGCTAGATGGCAGGACGGTTTGCATCTCCTGCTCGACGGATAAATCCCACTGGTTGACCATTTCTCGCACGTCGTCTAACCATTGCTCTGCTCCCAACATCCGCCCCAATAAAACACCACAACATTCGTGGGGATAGGTGCCCTCAGCGTGAGATTTAAGAGCAGTTAGGCAAACAGCGGAGCAGTGAACAGTCATTCCTGTGATGGAGTGGATGGACACAACTGGACTCGAACCAGTGACCCCCACGATGTCAACGTGGTGCTCTAACCAACTGAGCTATGCGTCCGCAAGGGTGCGATTTCAGATAATATCATAGCCTATAATGGAGATGCAACGATTGAATGTGCACTTCAAGGAAATGCGGTTTAGAAAACTCATTTGACAAATGCTGTTTCTTTTGCGATCCTAGATAAGCAAACAAACTGCGGGTATAGCTCAGTGGTAGAGCGTCACCTTGCCAAGGTGAATGTCGCGCGTTCGAATCGCGTTACCCGCTTTTTCTTCCTTCAGGTTGCGATTGGATCGGTGGAGGAATGTTAAAATCGAGCTGAAAATTTGCAAATTCTGGGTATAGGTTTGTAATCATTAGAAAGGGTTGCAGGCTTTTCATTTAGGCTGATTGACCACTCTGATATTCTAGCTCTTACGCTTTTGCCAGTTGTGCAATCTCAAAAGGCTCAAAAGATTGATTTAAATCTCGACTATCCCTGTCCCTGTCATCGACGAGGGCGGCTAACTCCGATTGCGTTAACAGAGGCGTTCGGTTGTAATCGTTGTCAGCGCTTCTTTGTGGTGCAAGATAATGGCTATGTGATTGAAGAACTGCCGACCAACTATTCCTATAAAAGAACTTGGCGTTGGACGGGACACCAGTGGAGCATTGTTAGTCCTAGTCTGGGCAAGGGGTATCTCCCCCTCACCATGGTGGCGTTAGGCGTGGTGATCGTCCTACTGGTTGCCACCCAGTCACCCCTCAATTCGAGTCCTGCGTTTTGGCGATCGCACTTCTGGCATTGATGCTGCTAATCGTCGTATTTTGGTTGGCTTGCAGGCGTTAGCGAATGACAACAGAATTTTTAGACCCAATGTTTGACATGGATAGCGCAGTCCGCGGTGCTCACCAAGCCTCGCTGGAGTTGGCAGCTCTCAAGGGTGCTCAGCGGAGCCGCGCCCTGCAACTCATGGCAGACGTTTTGAAGGCAAGCCAGGATGACATTTTAGAAGCCAATACCCTTGATCTAGAAGCCAGCCGTGAGATGGCAGTTCCCGATCTAATTTTAGACTGGCTAAAGCTGACTCCTGAGCGTCTACAAGCCACAGTGCGTTTACTGCAACGGTTGTCAGAACTATCCGACCCAATTCTGCAAATTCTCAACACTCCCTATCAAGTGGAGCAATGTCAAACCTATTCCCAACTGACGCCTTTGGGAATTATTGCCTTGGTCTACGAGGCGTTTCCCGAATTGGGCGCGATCGCAGCGGGGTTGTGTATTCGATCGGGCAATAGTTTAATCCTTAAGGGGGGGAGCGAGACGAGCCACTCCAACCAAGTCATTGTCGAAACCTTTAGAGACACCATCGATCGGGCTGGGTTGCCGATCGATTGCATCCAACTATTACCCTCTGATCAAGGCGACCTTACCCGCGAATTGATTACTCAAGATCAATTCATCAATTTGGTGATTCCCTATGGGCGATCGAGTTTGGTTCAGCAAGTCATTCGGCAGGCTACGGTGCCCGTACTGCGTACTGCCATGGGCAACTGTTACCTTTATTGGTCGCCCTCCGGCGATGTGGAAGTGGCGCGTTGGATGATTTTAGATAGCCACCAAAGTGAGCCCGATCCAGTCAATGCGATCGAAAAAGTTTTAATCCACCCCGATCAATCCCTCAATTCCCTTCAATATCTGTGGAATAGCCTACGCGACAAAGGCTATACCCTGCGGGGTGATAAGGAACTCGTTGCCCAATTTCCTGATCTCCTGCCAGTCGATTCTTTGGAGTGGAATCAAGCCTACCTCAATCGCACCGTTGCCTTTATGGCGATCGAGAACCTGGATCAGGCGATCGCCTGGATCAATCACCACAGCAGTGGTCATGCTGACTGCATTGCTACCGAGTCCTATCAAGAGAGCCGCAAATTTGCCCTGGAGATTAACAGCGCCACGACCTATATCAACGCCTCTTCTCGCTTTTATCGCAATCCCCAACGCGGTAGCCCCATTTCCTTGGGCATGTCAAATCAAAAGGGATATCGTCGGGGGCTGATTACCTTAGAAACCTTGACTACCATACGTCATATCGTACAAGGTAACAGCTTATTATAAGCTTCTGTAAAACAGCATCGCTTTTTGGTGTGTTTTATTATCGGTTTTGAATGAAAATTCAGTATATTTACGCAGCTCATTCATACTTCGTAAAGTTATTATGGCTGTGAAGCAAAGGTTAACTCATGCATCTGCCTACAGAATGAGTCGCTTTCGACAGAAGAGTGAGTTTCATGCCTAACTTCCATTCGGAGTCACATTGATTTGTACTCACGATTTGTACTCACGTTGAAGCGTCTCCGATCGAACGTTGTTATCCCTCACGGTTCAGTTAAGCGTAACGGGTCATCATAACGCAGTAACGTTTGCGGCACGCTCAAGCCAGTTGCATTATTGGGTGGAGATTTAGTTAATGCAACGGTTAAAGCTTTAAGTTTCATTCATTCGGTTCTGATTGATTAGAAATCAAATCTGCCAGCCCTCTCAGCGGTTGGCACTGTCAACCCCAACTCTCTTAGCACGGTGATTGCTGCATTTCAAGCCTGGCGATCGTCTGCCTGAGGAGCGATCGGACACGTTTTGAGATTTTTCCAGTAGCAGTCCCCTGCAAGGGGCATGTTTGACCTGACAGTTATTTGGGCAGGAAACGCTGCGCTGTCCATAGCGCCGTGCCATACAACTGTGGCAAGTCATTGATGCTGAATCTACGCACCAGCGTTTGTTCAGCCCCTATTGCAACGGCTAAGAATCGCTTTGGAGAATCGAGCACGCCTCGATCCTCGGCTTTAGCCTGCGGCAATTAGCCCTTTATCCCTGCACCTTCAATTTTTTGGAGAAATCCACATGCAATTGGTGAAGCAATCCTCTAACACGACAACTTCAGTGATTCAACCTGTTGGGCGAAACACTGTGTCTCCATTGTCCAAAGAGGACACTGGCTCATCGCTCTCCCCAAAGTTACCCTCTACTCGTCGTAGTTCCGCTTCTAACCTGCGACCGAGCCTTTCACGCACTCGCTCGGTTGGTAGCCAATCCCTATTGCTCGAAGCAGAGGACATGACCCTGTCGGGATACAGCCGCAAAAGTGCGTCCTACACCAGCGGCGGAGCGTTTGCTGAATTAACCAAAGGCAAAGGTAGCGCCACGGTCAAATTTACCGGAGCAAGTGGTAAGTACGATTTGAGTCTGGGCTATTTTGACGAGAGCGATGGTAGAGCTTCGTTTAGAGTTAGAGTCAACAACTCGACCGTAGCCTCGTTTAGAGCCGATCAAACCACCGGGTCTACCACCACCGACGCCAAGAGCCTGACCCAGCGCACCGTAGCCAAAGGAGTATCGCTAACGAACGGTCAGACCATCAGCATCGAAGGGAGCGACAATAAGGGAGATGAAGCGGCGATCGACTATCTCAGATTGACCCCGATCGCCACCCCAACCCCTGTGGAACCCACCAAAGCCGCTCCTGTTATCCCTGTGACGCCAACCCCCGTCACCCCCGTTACGCCACCCAAACCTCCCGCCGCTGGTACGGCGCTTTGGCGAGACGACTTTTCTGGCGACTGGAAGAGCCGTTGGCAAGTTGGCACCCAGGGGGCGTTTGGAGCAACCAACTTGCAACCTATCGCGAACGGCAATTCCACTGGCAACGCCACAGCTTTGCGGGTGCGTTTTCCAGCAGGTTCCGCCTCCCCAGCAGTCGCCCGCAGCAACAACAGAGCCATTGGGGGTGCTCAATTCTTGGGCGATGGTGGAGTGGCACCCAGGGACTCGATGCGCCTGAGCTACTCGTTGCGATTCTCCGATGGGTTTGACTTTGTTAAAGGAGGCAAATTGCCAGGACTCTATGGTGGCAATGCCCCCAGCGGCGGTGAAAAACCCAACGGCACCGATGGATTTTCTGCTCGATTTATGTGGCGATCGGGTGGAGATGGTGAAGTCTATGCCTACTTGCCCACCAGCACCAGCTACGGCACCTCCCTCGGACGCGGCTCCTGGAAGTTTAAGCCCAACGTATGGCACCGCCTAGAACAGGAAGTTGTACTCAATCAACCTGGTCAAGACAACGGCAGCATTCGGGTCTGGTTGGATGGCAAGCAGGTCTGGCAAGACAATCGCTTGCGATTCCGTACCACTGACAAGCTCAAGGTTGATGGCATCTTTTTCTCGACCTTCTTTGGTGGTGGTGATACTTCCTGGGCAACTCCCAAGGATGTCTCGATCGATTTCGCTGACTTTGCCTTGAGTGCCGTCTAATTTCTAGCTCAAGAGGCACGACTAGGCGATCGCCGCCGCTGCCAACACCCCCTCGAACAAGCGCCTGCCATTCGTGTTGCCCAAGACCGGATCGGCGGCGCGTTCGGGGTGTGGCATCATCCCCAGGACATTTCCCTGGCGATTGCAGATGCCAGCGATATGATGCACCGAGCCATTGGGATTGCTTACCTCAGTTAGCTCTCCCGTTGGGGTGCAGTAGCGCAATAGCACTTGCTGATGGTCTTCCAAGCTTGCCAATGTATCCGCATCGGCGTAGTAGCAGCCTTCTCCATGGGCGATCGGCAGGGTGATCACCTCTCCCGGTTGATAGAGCGGCGTCCAGGGCGAGACGGCGCGTTCGACTCGCAGCGACACACGATCGCAAATAAATTGCAACTGGCGATTGCGAATCAGCGCTCCCGGCAGCAACCCTGCCTCCGTCAAAATCTGAAACCCATTACAAATTCCCAGAACAAACTTGCCTTGTTGAGCATGGGCGATCGTGGCTTGCATGGCGGGTGAAAACCGGGCGATCGCACCACAGCGCAGATAGTCTCCATAGCTAAACCCGCCAGGAATCACCACCACATCTAGATCAGCCAAGTCGCTGTCTTCGTGCCACACCTTGCGGGTGGGTTGCTGGAGCAGGTCACGCAACACCATGACGACATCGCGATCGCAATTTGACCCTGGAAATACAATCACTCCAAATTTCACTACCTTACCTCATACCCTGCATTTGACAGTCGCAGCCTCAGCAATCTCGGTTACATCGAATCGATAGGTTTCAATCACCGGATTGGCGAGCAATTGGTCACACAGCCGATCAACCTGTTGTTGCGCTTCTGCCTCGTCTGCCGCCGTCAGCGTCAGCTCCATATACTTGCCAATCCGCACTGCACTGACGTTGTTATAGCCCAACTGATGCAACCCTGACTGCACCGCCGTTCCAGCAGGATCAAGCACCGAAGCTCTGAGTGTGATATGAATTTGCGCTTGGAAGGTCTGACTCACGGGGAATAGCCACCTAGAACCTACAGCCCCATTGTAGGATGGGATGAGAATATAACGGTATGGAAACCTTTAGAACCATCCAGCTCCGCTTGGTAAAATGCGGCTCTGGTGGAGCGATCGCCCATGAAATCCCAACGCACCCGTAGTCAGGAACGAATTCTCACTGTCCTTAAAACCTTGAAGCAGGAGATTTCTGCCCAAGCACTCTACATCGAGTTGCGCAATCAGGGACAGATGATCGGGTTGGCAACAGTTTATCGGGCACTAGAAGCATTGAAACTAGAAGGCGTAATCCAGGCAAGAACACTGGCAACTGGGGAGTCGCTCTACAGCTGCGTGCAGGACGATCGCCACCATCTGACCTGTTTACAATGTGGAGATTCTATCCCGATCGATGATTGCCCAGTACACGAACTCGAAGCCGAATTGAACAAATCGTATCAATTTAGAATTTACTATCACATGCTGGAATTTTTTGGGCTATGTACTCAGTGTCAAACAACAAACCCTTTGCAGGAATAAAAACCGCAATTTTACGTCTATCGAAAAACAAATGGTTCTATTTTTCTTCAAAGATCTTTTCTTAGGATGTAGCAGAATGCAATGAATCTGCTAAAAATATTCATTAGGCTTTGCGTTAAGTTATTTGGGCAAGCTTTTTCCACTTGGTAAAGAGTATGCTTGACTTGTTCAAAGCTGGAAACCCCTGTTAACCCATTTGTCCCAAGGGAGTCTATGAATAAAACAGCGATTGGTCTACTTCTAGTTCTTAGCCTGGTTGGTGTTCTGGGAGCTTGTGGTGGTGCAGAAACGACTCCTCCTGCTGGAGAGTCTCCTGCTCCCGCTGAATCTCCTTCTCCTTAATCGCCACCGATAAACCTAGTCCACGCCTCAATACCAACTCGTGGTTACCCGGAGGATGGAGTTACTGGTTTATCTGACACAGCCCTAGCAGCTTACAGAACCAATGGGTTGATCCATGCAGTTGCTGGGTCTTCCTGTTAGGATCGCATCTGTAAGCTGCTAACTTTTATGCGGTTACTTCAATTCAGCACCTCTCACTATTGTCGAAAAGCCCGGTTGACGTTGGGCTACAAAGGGATTTCCTATGAGGTGGAGAACCTGACCCCCGGTGCCCATGTGCTCAAGCTCAAGCCGCTCGTTGGAACAACAACACTCCCCGTCTTGTTGCCCGAACAAACCAAGCACCCGATCGCCGTCGGCGATTCCACAGCCATTGCGCAATTTTTAGAAGCCCACTACCCCAATCCCCCACTGAGCTTGCCTACATCCTCCGCGGCGGCTGAGATGTGGATGATCGAAGATTGGCTAGATGAAAGCATTGGGACGGCAACCCGGTTTGTTTACTATGACTTTCGATCAAAGGCAGGAAAATCCATTGACCCATCCATCGCCAGTCAATTGGTCATTGGAGTTGTGCGGTGGCAATATGGCATGAACCCCACCAGAGTCAAATTGGCAGAACAACGCTTAGAATCTGGAGTGAACAGTCTGGGTGAACGCTGGAAAACTCAGGACTATTTAGTCGGCGATCGCCTTACCATTGCCGACATTACTGCTGCCGCTCTGCTAAGCCCTCTGGCATTGATCCCCAGCTATCGCCAGCGCTATCCATGGCTCTTCGATCGCATTTGCCAGGTGCATCACCGTTGCAGAGAACCGTTGCCACCGGGGTTGCAGGAGGAGCCATGGGGCGATCGTTGATGGCAGTGGTGCTAATAGGATTTTTGGTGCTCTCGGCATGGAGGACGGCGCCAGGGTTTGCATTGCCTCCGCCAGACGATATTCCAGAGGAAATCCTGCGGACTGAAATTATTACGGAGGCGCGATCGCCCTCAATGGCGATCGGCTCACCGCTGCGGAGTATGCCGAACTGCAAGCCCGCCTGCGAACCAGCCCACCACCAATTCTCGACCCACAAGTGCGACAAATCATTTTTTTGTTGCAAATCCGGCGGGCAATTCGCACGGTTGCTCCATTTCTGTTGAACTGATGGGCAGAGGGGTGGGTGATGAGGGGATTAGCCAAGCGCTAGCCCTTACTCCAGCAGCGATTCTGGGGTGCTAGGCATGATCCAGGGCTTGCTGGGAAGAAACCGAATCGGTGTACCTTGGATCAGCTTCTCAATTTCTTGGACAATTACTTTATCTTCTATGAACCCTGCCATCAGCAAGAACTTGAGAATTTTGAAGGATGCCGTCTGAGTCTGGAAATAGCCCCCGTGGACATCCAAATAATTGCTCCCCGTGACGGCGCTACCAAGGAACACCAGTGTGTTGAGGAGATCGATCGGCAGACTAGTGAATAGATTTAGCGGCAGGGGCAGGACATTTACCCCACCCGATCGCCCGTTACCCCGCATCTCGGAGCAATCGATGTAATTGAATTTGCGAAACAGATCGTAGGAGGAGGTGGGCTGCACAGCACGTTGCGAGTGAATCATGATCCGGACATAGGGACGGTAGGGATCGATCGCATCACCCCGAAAGGGTTTGAGGTAGACATTTCCCAACCGCATTCCCGCCATTTGAATGCTGGGTTCGGTGAACCAGTTTCCCACCGTGGAGAGGTAGCGCAACACCACATCTCGATCGCTGGACATCAGATAAATTCGCCGACAGCGCCGCATTGCCGATCGCACGTAGTTGTTGCGTCCCTCCCGCAAAAACTCCAGGGGAATATCCGGAGATGCCAAAATTAGCTTGTCTAGTTCTAAATTTGCGCCAATATCATCGGCGCGATCGAGATCAAATTCCGGTTCCGTATCGGGATTTAAGCTACCGCGATTGTCGCGTCCGTGCTCCGAGAGAATCCGCACCACATTGACCAACACCAACCCACCCATACTGTGCCCAATCAAATTTACCGCAATCCGTCGAGCGGCTTGGCTCTGGCGGGTTGAACTAGCGGTAGGAAGTTGGTTTGGCTTCCTCAACCCACAGAGGGCGTCGTCCAAGCGCCAAGAAAAACTCAGCATAGATCGGGAGCCCCATAGTGAACCGCTCGATAGCGATCGCGCTGATACACCACCAGTCGCAACAGGAAAAACACCAGTAACCACAACATAAACACCGTGGGTACGACCCAATACCCCTGGACCGCTACCGCCACCGTTTCCTCAAAATTCCAGGCAGTTCCCAACCTGGCAAGGCTGGGAATTTGTCCTGCTAACCGCAACAACGGCACGATCGCGAACTCTAGTAGGGCAAAGAGTAGTGAGCCGATGACCCCAGCGATCGCACTGAGGACAAACAGGAACTTAAAAATAATCCCCAACGGACGCAGATAATCTGCCCACAATCCCGGACTGGTAAACGGCTGCTCACTGGGCCAGTGGTAGCCGATGTAGAAATGATCGTCTCGCAAGGTACGATTGCCCGTTTCACCCTCCGCTTGGTTGAGCGCCGTTGCCTCCTGGTGAAAAAACTCATAGAAAGTCTTGGCGGGGTTAGCATAGCCATGGGTGCGGAGGCTCAGCCGACTCACCGATCGCTCGTGCATAATTTGCGCCAACTCATCCACATTAAACAGGGGACGAAAGCGATCGATGGGAGGCAAGATCCGATCGACATTGAGTGAAACCGGAGCCGTACTGACGACTAGAAACACATTCCCATACTGACGATGGGCATAGATATCAAAGTTGCGACTAATCGCTTGGGTAAATTGGTAGGACTTCCAGGCGTTCAGCGTTTTAATGACAAACGTTTCATCAACCTGACGGACAAATTCCGGATGATCACTGGGGGTACAACACTGTTGGAGTAGTTCAACGATTTGAGGCTCATCCAATCCCTGATAGATCGGCACTCCCCCCACTTTGGATGGTTTTTCACCGGGTGACAGGGCAGGGGGGGTGTATGCCAATTGCACAATTCGAGCCTTTGCCCACCAATCGGAAAATGGAGCTGCGTTGCGCACCACCGACTCCAGCCAGCGGCGATCGTTCTGATTTTGAGCCGGATTATCGAGCTTCCACCGCAGGGGTAAAGAGTAAATCGGTTGAATTCCCATCAGCAACTCCATATAAGTGCTACAAGCAAATACACTGACTGCCAGCGCCACTTCGGACAGTGCAGCTATTCACTCTGCCCAATTTGTATCGCAAGCGCAAGGGGGACGATGCCCCCGATGGAGTACCCCAAGGGGTGATAGTCCCTTCCCAGCTCCCGCTACCGCAAATTCTGCAAAGCGGTTTCTGCCTTAGTGACTCCTTCGATGTTTCCCTGCTGCTGGTAGAGGGCTAGGGCTTGCTCAAAGGCAACGATCGCCTCGTCCCGGCGGCTCCTGCCCTGTAGCGCCATTCCCAAAGAATAGTGGGCGTTGGCATCTTGAGGAGCCAGTTCGACCAATTGGCGGAAGGTGACGATCGCCCGCAGGAAGTCCTCTCGCTCCAACAATAAGCCCCCCAGCATCGCCTGGGCTTCTACCAAACTGGGATCGGCTGAAACAGCTCGTTGGTAATACTCAAACGCGCCATCCAGATTCCCACCTGCCTTAAAGATATTGCCAATTTGTAGGTGTATTTGCGCATTGCGAGGCTCCAGCGTAGCCGCCCGTTCGAGCACGGTCAACCCCTCTGGAATACTGCCACTGCTCAGCAGGGCAACCGCCAAATTAATTTGGATGCTGGCGCGGCGTGGGGCTAGCTCCACGGCTTGGCGCAAGACCACTGCTGCCTCTACATAGCGCTGCTGTTGAATATAGGCAGCCCCGATAAATTCGTAGGGTTGGGGGTCATTGGGGCGCAGGGCAGAGACACGGCGATAGGCAGCGATCGCCCCTTCATAATTCTGCTGGCGGGTGTGCACCACTCCCAAGCCCAACAGCGACTGAATATTGTTGGGGTCAAGCTGGGTTGCCCGCTCGTAGGCTTGGGCGGCTCCCGCATAGTCGTTTAAGTTGGCGCGGCTAAAGCCCAAGGCGTAGAAAAAATTTGCTTCGGTGTCATCTAGGGCAATTGCCTGTTCATAGGCAATCACCGCTGCATCAAAATTGCCCTGTTGAGCTTGCAAAAAGCCAATTCCTGAATAAAGACGAGCATTGTCGGGTTCTAGTTGGGCAGCTTCCTGATACAGGGCTACGGCGGCTGCCAAATCTCCTGACTCTACCAACTCCCGCCCCCGGCGAATCAGCTCGTTGACTTGGCGGCGCGTCTCTCGATCGGGTTGGGCTTGGGCGAGGTAGTCCGTATCTACCTGCTGGGCGGAGGCAGGCAGGTAGATGGCACTTCCCACGAGTAGGAGGGGTAGGGTTAGTAACGTTAACTTGTTCACAGTCACTCCGAGTCGATCGGTTCAATCGTTTGATGAGGGTAGTTGGGTCAGCTCACAGTTGTTCTACCTCACACGCCATTATCTATCCAATCCGGCTACTGCCAATCCGGTTATTGTTTGAGGTTCCCTAAACCACTCACCTGATTAGAGTAATGGGTCAACTGACGATCGTCTAGTCCCACTGCAATTTCCAGGAACGATAGACTGGTTAAGTTAAACCAGCGTGTGATTGTGAGAACAAGATAATGATCTTATCAACAACGGATGTGATCCAAGGGTTAACGGTGGAATCTTACCTGGGAGTCGTCACCGCTGAGGTGGTCTATGGCAGCAATGCGCTGCGCGATTTTTTGCGGGCATCCGCGACATCATCGGTGGGCGAACGGGTGCCTATGAGCGGGTGTTTGAGCAGGGACAGCAGGAGGCGCTAGCGGAGTTGGAACGCCGGGCAGGACGGTTGGGAGCCAATGCGGTGATTGGCATCAAGATCACAACCGACACCATCACGCTCGATCAATCCGGAGTGCTATTGCTGATCACTGGAACGGGCACTGCCATCCGATTGCGGGAAATGTAGAAACCAGAGATTGAATGAACAGAGACTCATAGGGGCTGCCGATAAAGCCGACCATTACGCAGTTGAACTACGGGATGCCCCGACTGTCTCACCAGTTGCTCGTCATGGGTGGTGACAACGATCGTAATCCCGATCGCATTCAGTTTTTTCAGAATTTTAATCACCTGCCAGGAATTGTCGGCATCCAGGTTGCCTGTTGGTTCGTCCGCCAGCAGAATGGGGGGTGTGCCAACGATCGCTCGGGCAATACTCACCCGCTGCTGCTCCCCCCCTGACAACTCATCGGGAAAGCAATAAGCTTTGTCCTGCAAACCCACCATTTTGAGGGTGGGAATCAAGCGACGGTGAATTTCTTTGCGCGTAAACCCCTGTGCCCACAACACAAACGCCACATTTTCAAACACCGTCCGGCGAGGAATCAGCTTATAGTCCTGAAATACCACCCCGATCCGACGACGTAATAGGGATAGCTTGTTGCCGCGTAAGCGATTCAAATCCTGCCCATCCACCACTACATTGCCTTGAGATGGGCGCTCTGCTCCATACAACAGCTTGAGTAGGGTCGATTTACCGGAGCCAGAGGGCCCAGTAATAAACAAAAAATCACCCTGCCGAATATGAAGGTTGACATCTAATAGTGCTCGACATCCGTTAGTGTAGGTTTTAGAGACCTGCTGAAACGTGGCGACTATCTTTTGAGGAGTCTGAGCTTGAGTTGGGATAGGGCGCGAAACGTTGGAAAACACACTTGAAATATCAAGTGGAGTAATAGGCGGACGCTCGATCGTTCCTTGTGCCATAGTGATGCTTTGCGATCGGGACTAATGGAAGAATAAGGCAAAGTTTGCTGCTTGAATAGACTTTTCAAGCAGAAAAACCAGCAGTTAAACCAGCGTGACTCACGAACGCTAATTGTAGTGTGAGTCGTTGCCTACGTCACCTAGTTAATATCTATTCATAGTTAGCTGCGGGAGTAGATCAAGGCTCGCCAAGCAAACTTGGGCAGTGCTAGCATGCGCCGCCAGCGCCACGGTTCCTGATACAGCCGATAGAGCCACTCTAAATGGTTGTTGCGTAGCCAACCCGGAGCGCGTACCTTCGTCCCTGACCAGATATCAAAACTGCACATGTCGCAACGATTGCAGCAATGCAAACAAATTTCATCTTCGCTGATTTCCAAGTCAACACGAAAAAAAAAATCTACGAAGTTTACTGCTTAATTATTCAACACTGACTGACGCTTTGCTCAACCACTAGAC
>JAAUSV010000371.1 GCA_012032525.1 Leptolyngbyaceae cyanobacterium SL_7_1 | reverse complement strand
TCGGGCAGGCTCTATGGGCACACTAGTTGATCCAATTCCACCAATTACGTTAAATTTAATTAACATTCTCTCTCATAATATTCTTTGATTCTTCGCTGTAACCTAATCCAGGATTTACCTCGTGCCCCAGTTGCCAGTTGATGGCGCGACGGGATGCGCTAGCAGGGATTGACCCATCGAATCATGAGACCCGCACAATTGACTTAGATTAAATTCATCGAGAAACTGATAAAGCCATGAAACTTTCCTGGAGAGTCATTCTACTCTGGACACTGCCCGCCCTAATTATTGGGTTCTTCCTGTGGCAGGGTGCATTTGCCCCTTCCCAAGCCGACATCGGAAAAAATACAGCCAGTACTCGCATGACCTATGGTCGTTTTCTAGAGTATCTAGATGCGGGTCGAGTCACCAGCGTTGACTTGTATGACGGTGGGCGAACCGCGATCGTTGAAGCCGTTGATTCCGAACTTGACAACCGCATTCAACGGTTACGGGTTGACCTACCGGGCAACTCCTCGGAGTTGATTCCCAAACTCCGTAAGGATGGCATTAGCCTAGACTTTCATCCGCCGCGCAATGACGGTGCCATCTGGGGTTTAGTAGGAAACTTGATTTTCCCGATGCTGCTAATTGGAGGGTTGTTCCTGCTGTTTCGTCGTTCTGGAAGCGTACCCGGTGGACCAGGGCAAGCGATGAACTTTGGTAAGTCTAAAGCACGCTTCATGATGGAAGCGAAGACAGGTGTAAAGTTTGATGATGTCGCTGGCATCGAAGAGGCAAAGGAAGAATTGCAAGAAGTCGTGACGTTTTTGAAAAAGCCAGAGCGATTTACTGCCGTTGGTGCTCGCATTCCCAAGGGTGTGCTGTTGATTGGACCTCCAGGAACGGGTAAAACCTTATTGGCAAAGGCGATCGCTGGCGAGTCGGGTGTTCCTTTCTTTAGTATTTCTGGCTCAGAGTTTGTGGAAATGTTTGTCGGCGTTGGGGCTTCCCGTGTGCGCGACTTGTTTAAGAAAGCGAAGGAAAATGCTCCCTGTATCGTTTTCATTGATGAAATTGACGCGGTGGGACGGCAACGGGGTGCGGGAATTGGCGGTGGCAACGATGAGCGGGAACAGACCCTCAACCAGTTGCTGACGGAGATGGATGGCTTTGAGGGCAACACGGGCATCATTGTGATTGCTGCGACGAACCGGGTAGATGTCCTAGATTCGGCGCTGCTGCGTCCGGGTCGATTCGATCGCCAGATTACGGTTGATCCGCCTGATATCAAGGGACGATTGGAGGTGTTGAACGTCCATTCCCGCAACAAGAAGCTTGCTGAGGAGGTCTCCCTAGAGGCAATTGCCCGTCGTACTCCCGGCTTTACCGGAGCTGACTTGGCAAACTTGTTAAATGAAGCTGCCATTTTGACGGCGCGTCGTCGCAAGGAAGCGATCACAATGCTGGAAATTGACGATGCCGTCGATCGGGTGGTTGCGGGCATGGAAGGCACGCCTTTGGTGGATAGCAAGAGCAAGCGCTTGATTGCTTACCACGAGTTGGGACATGCGATCGTCGGTACGCTCCTCAAGGATCATGATCCGGTGCAAAAGGTGACACTGATTCCCCGCGGTCAAGCGCAGGGATTAACCTGGTTTACACCCAGCGAGGATCAAGGGCTAATCTCACGCTCTCAAATCATGGCCAGAATCACAGGTGCCTTGGGCGGACGAGCCGCTGAGCAGGTGGTGTTTGGTGATTCAGAGGTGACAACAGGAGCTGGCAATGACCTCCAGCAGGTCTCTGGCATGGCACGTCAAATGGTTACTCGGTTTGGTATGTCTGACTTGGGACCCCTATCCCTGGAGAGTCAGCAAGGAGAAGTCTTCCTTGGGCGAGACTGGATGACTCGATCGGAGTATTCCGACGAGATCGCTGCTCGAATTGATGCTCAAGTACGCTCAATTGTGGAGCACTGCTACAACGACGCGTGTCGCTTAATCCGGGAAAATCGGACGGTGGTCGATCGCCTAGTAGATTTGCTGATTGAGAAAGAGTCGATCGATGGCGAAGAGTTTCGTCAAATTGTAGCTGAGTATACCTATGTTCCTGAGAAGGAAAGCGTCGTACCGCAACTTTAATCACAGATGGGTTTTGTTGTCTAGAGCTGAATGAAGTCGTGGGTGGAACCGAGCGGTTCCACCCATTTTTTTGGGTAGACCCATTGCTGCAACCGATCAACGCTCTGCAATATGTTAAGACTATGAATAGAACTTTAGGGACTCCAGCCGATAGTCAACCAAATTCGATAGGCTAGGTTTGACAGTCCATTGCGGCTCATCTTGTACACTCCAAAAGGGAAGATAGAATTATGGGATTGTTTGATCGTGTTAGCCGGGTCGTTCGATCGAACCTTAATGCCGCCGTCAGTTCGGCTGAAGATCCAGAAAAGATTTTAGAACAGGCGCTGATTGATATGCAGGAAGACCTGATTCAATTGCGCCAGGCAGTTGCCAGTGCGATCGCCAGTCAAAAACGCATCCAACAGCAATATAACCAAGCCCAATCGGAAGGCAACAATTGGGATCAGCGGGCACGGTTGGCACTTCAAAAAGGGGATGAAACACTGGCGCGAGAGGCGTTAAACCGTAAGAAAGTCCAGTTAGAAACTGCGACAGCTCTAAAAACCCAACTCGATCAGCAGTCGGGCACGGTAGACACTTTAAAGCGCAATCTCATTGCTCTAGAAGGCAAGATTGCTGAGGCGAAAAACCAAAAAAGACATGCTTAAAGCTCGTGCCAGTGCAGCAAAAGCCAATGAGCAATTGCAAGGCACGATGGGTCGGATGGGAACCAGCACTGCAATGGGGGCGTTTGAGCGCATGGAAGAGAAGGTGTTGCAGATGGAAGCTCGCTCCCAAGCAGCGGCTGAGCTAGCCGGAGCCGATTTGGAAAGTCAGTTTGCGGCATTGGAATCGGGGTCTGATGTGGATGCTGAGTTAGAGGCAATGAAGGCTCAATTAATTACCGGCACCGCCCCCACTCAACAATCGCTGCCCTCTTCCCAACCTGCAACAGATACCCCCAAGGACGCGGCGGTAGATGATGAATTGGAGAAGCTGAAAACTCAACTTGATCAGCTTTAAGGGCGATCGCGATTCGCAGTTTCAACTTCATACACCTACCGATCCCGCATTTGAAAGCCAGGGGTCTGAGTATGGCAAGTTTCATTTGGAGATGCTGGAAAGCTAGAATGACGGGACGCCCTTACGTTAGAGTAGTGGTGTTGGTTGAGGCATCACCCGTATGAGTGGCAGTGTGTTGGTCATTACCGATCCAGAATTTGAAACTCAGGTTTTAAATGAAACTCAGCCTGTGTTGGTTTATTTTTGGGCACCGTGGTGTGGTCCGTGTCGGTTGATGTCTCCCGCGATCGACTGGGCAGCGCAACACTACAGCGATCGCCTCAAAGTCGTCAAAATGGAGGTCGATCCAAACCCCGAAGCGGTTGCCCAATGCCAAGTTGAAGGGGTTCCAGCTCTCGTATTGTTTGAGAACGGTCAGCCCGTTGAGACCTCAGAGGGAGCGATTAGTAAGCAAAAGCTAGAAGCGTTCCTTTCGAGCCGCTTATAGGTTAACCTATGCCAGTCCTCTAGCTGACTACTGATTGCTGATCGCTTAATTCTTCTGTAGAACGACCATGCTACACTTCGCCGATCGCCTGCAATCCCTCCAAGCCAATGTCTTTGCCGATATGGATCAGGCGAAAGCACGGGCAAAAGCAGCAGGGCAAGATTTGATCGACCTATCCCTGGGGTCATCCGACCTACCCACGCCTCCCCATATTTTGCAGGCGATTGAGCGATCGCTGCCCGACGCCAGTACCCACGGCTATCTGTTGTTTCATGGCACCCGGATGTTTCGTCAAGCGGCGGCTCAGTGGTACACCCAAAAATTTGGCATTGCGGTTGATCCAGAAACGGAGGTGTTGCCGCTCATTGGGTCGCAGGAGGGAACGGCGCACTTGCCTCTAGCCGTGTTAAATCCAGGTGACTTTGCGCTGCTGCTTGATCCGGGCTATCCCTCCCACGCCGGAGGAGTTTACTTAGCAGGTGGACAAGTCTATCCCATGCCGCTGTATGCTGAGAACCAGTTTTTACCAGTTCTGGAAGATATTCCTACTCCAGTGTTGGCGCAGGCGCGGATGATGGTGCTCAGCTATCCCCATAACCCGACTACGGCGATCGCGCCCCTCTCGTTTTTCCAAAAAGCCGTAGGTTTTTGCCAACAGCACAACTTGGTGTTGGTACACGATTTTCCCTATGCGGATTTGGTGTTTGAGGGAGCAACTCCTCCTTCTGTTCTGCAAGCCGACCCAGAGAAGCAGGTATCGATCGAGTTCTTCACGCTATCCAAGTCCTACAACATGGGCGGCTTTCGAGTTGGGTATGCGGTGGGCAATGCCGATTTGATCCGGGCGCTCCGCCAGGTGAAGGCAGCGGTGGACTTCAACCAATACCAGGGAATTTTGAATGGAGCGATCGCCGCCCTTACCGGACCCCAAGCGGGGGTGCAGACGGTGGTGGATACCTTTCGGCAGCGGCGAGATGCGTTTGTGGCAACCCTCAATCGCCTGGGTTGGCAAGTGCCCGTTCCGACAGCGACTATGTACAGTTGGGCAAAGCTTCCAGAGCCGTGGGCAAAGGATTCGATCGGGTTCTGCATCCGGCTGGTAGAAGCCACCGGAGTGGCAGCTTCTCCCGGTGCTGGGTTTGGCAAGGCTGGAGAAGGCTATGTGCGCTTTGCCCTTGTGCATGAACCAGAACGGTTGCAAGCAGCGGTTGAGCGGATCGCCAAATTTCTCAACGCCTAACAACGGCTCCCTACTGGCATCCAAGTGATTCCCGCGTATCTGCGCCCTGTCGTGGGATTGACGCCACTGGCGGTTTTGCAGAGTTGCAGAATTTGATCGCGATCGAGCAAGGCATTGGTAAAATCTGCCCCTGT
>JAAUSV010000370.1 GCA_012032525.1 Leptolyngbyaceae cyanobacterium SL_7_1 | reverse complement strand
TCCACTCAGCGAGGAATTGTGGCAAATACTCTGAAGCAGTCGATCGAGCAAGCCTTGCCTGGGTTAGTCACCGTAGTGGTCAATAATGCGGAACGCGCTACCCTCTCTGAGGGGGTGGACAATGGGCTATACCAAACCGTGTTGTTGAACTGGTATCCCGATTTCTACGACCCGGATAATTTCATTCAACCCTTCCTCAGTTGCGACCAAGGATCGCCCGAAACCTTGTGTGAAAAGGGTGCCAGCCAGGGCAATGGTTCCTTCTACTTCAGCAGTGAGGCAAACGATCTGATCAAACAACAACGGGCGGAGCAAGACCTGGATGCTCGTAATGCTATTTTCGACACACTGCAAACCAAGTTGGTGGATGAGGTTCCCTACATCCCCCTGTGGCAAAACAAAGACTATGTGTTTGCCCAAGGGCAAGTAGAGGGGGTCAGCATCCAACCCACCCAGCAGTTCCTGTTGTGGCAGATCAGCAAGTAACTTTGTAGGTTGGGTTGAACAGCGTGAAACCCAACAAAGTCAACCAATGTTGGGTTTCGTGCGATTTCACCAGTGCAGGAACTATCACCATTACGCGTGAAACCCAACAAAGTCAACCAATGTTGGGTTTCGTTGGCACTCAACCCAACCTACGAGATCAAGCCGAATTTCATCCTTTATCCTTTTGCCCATGTCCCGATCGATCGCCCTACGCTACTACGTCCTTTCCCGGTTGCTATTGGCTCCGTTGATGATTTGGACGATTACAACCTTAGTGTTCCTATTACTTAGGGCAACTCCGGGCGATCCAGTGGACGTGGTGTTGGGTGCGAGAGCACCCGACAGCGCCAAGGAAGCCATGCGCGAACGACTGGGCTTGGATGCGCCGCTGTGGTTGCAGTACCTGCGCTACATGGGAACCTTGGTGCGGCTTTCGGATCTGGGCACCTCCCTCACCAGCCAGGGGCAGTCGGTGTGGCATATCATTCAGCAGTTTTTCCAGCTACGGTGGAGTTAACCGTGTTGGGCATGGCGGTGGCGGTGGTGGTGGGCGTGGGGATTGGGGCGTTAGCCGCTTCTAAACCCAATACGATTTTTGATGGCGGTGGGCGACTATTTGGGATCTTTACCTATGCGCTGCCCACCTACTGGTTTGGCATGCTGCTGCAACTGATGTTTGCGGTGCAGTTGCGCTGGTTTCCGATCGGCACTCGTTTTCCCCTCACCCTCCAACCCCCACCGCGCTGGACGGGGTTGTATGTGATCGACAGTTTGTTGCAAGGGAATCTCGGCGCTTGCTTTACCAGCTTATATTACTTGGCGTTGCCCAGTTTGACCCTGGGGATTTTGATCAGTGGCATCTTTGAACGCATCGTTCGAGTCAATCTCAAGCAAACGTTGCGAGCCGATTATGTTGAAGCAGCACGGGCGCGGGGCATTCCCGAAGTCCGGATTGTCTTTGCCCATGCACTGCGGAATGCATTGATTCCCGTTGTCACTGTGCTAGGACTGACGATCGCCTCCCTACTGGGCGGAGCCATTCTTACGGAAGTGACGTTTTCGTGGCCCGGCTTAGCCAATCGGTTGTATGAAGCGATCGAGTTCCGCGACTACCCCGTTGTTCAAGGAATTATTGTTTTCTTTGCAGCAATTGTGGCGATCGCCAGCATTGTGATCGATATTCTCAATGCCTGGATCGATCCTCGAATCCGGTATTAATGCATGCGGTGGAAATTTGCTAGGGGCATGGCATTGCCATGCCCCTAGCGGAAATTTCTAAACCGTTGCCACACCGATTGGGCAAGCCACATTCGTGCCACCCAGTCCGCAGTAGCCATTGGGATTTTTTGCCAGATACTGTTGGTGGTAGTCCTCGGCGTAGTAAAACTCCGGGGCATCCACAATCTCTGTGGTGATGGCTTCGTAACCCGCCTTGTTCAACGCGGCTTGGTACATCGTCAGAGAGGCTTGGGCTTGCAATCGTTGGGCATCGGAGTAGACATAAATGCCCGATCGGTATTGGGTGCCGACATCATTTCCCTGGCGCATCCCTTGAGTGGGATTATGGCTCTCCCAAAAGACCTTGAGCAGCGTCTCGTAGCTGATCACCCCTGGGTCAAACACCACTAACACAACTTCGTTGTGTCCAGTCATGCCGCTACAGACTTCCTTGTAGGTGGGATTGGGGGTAGCTCCGCTGGCGTAGCCAACCGCCGTGCTAAACACCCCATCGAGTTGCCAAAACTTGCGCTCGGCTCCCCAAAAACATCCCATGCCAAACAGTGCTAACTCCATTCCCGCTGGAAAGGGAGGTTTGAGCGGATTGCCATTGACATAGTGCTTCGACGCCGTAGGAATCGGTTCAGAACGCCCCGGTAAGGCTTCACTTGCCGTGGGCAGGGTCAATTTCTTGTTAAATCCAAATAGCACCATGGGGGTTTGACTCTGTGACTAAAGTACATGGAACCCTTTGATCTTAACGTAAGCCTAAACCCTCAGTTTCTTTGAAACTGAGGGTTTGCTGTGTAGGTGGTGAAGTCAAATTAAATTACAGCTTAGTACCGCACTGGGGGCAGAAATTGTGGGCGGCTGTGTTTTCGGTGCCGCAACTGCTACAGGTGATGCCTTCCAGGACTGCCTCAACTGGGGGGCGATCGGGCAATCCGATCATCTGGGCATTGCTCTTACCAGGAGCCACCATCGGGTAGCAATTTTCATCGCGCTTGACTTGGGCATCGATCAGCACTGCCCCGTCGTATGCCAGCATCTCCGCCACCGCATCGGCAAGTTCAGCCCGATCGCGCACAACCATGCCTTTGATGCCAAATGCCTGCGCCAAGAGCACAAAATCGGGCATTGAAGGCTGCATCTCGGAGGAGGAATAGCGCTCACCGTAGAACGCCTGTTGCCATTGACGTACCATCCTTGCCAACCGTTGTTGATGATGACGGTTTTGACCTGAATCCCGTACTGTGCCAGGGTTCCTAACTCCTGCAAGTTCATCTGAAAGCTGGCATCACCACTGACGCAAATCACCGGATGATCGGGCAGTGCCACCTTCACCCCCATCGCCGCAGGCAGACCGTAGCCCATCGTGCCCAACCCCGCGCTAGAAATCCATTGGCGAGGACCGTTTTTGAGGAACTGCGCCGACCACATCTGGTGTTGTCCCACGTCGGTGGTGTAGTAGGCGTGGGGAGCTTGCTGCCCTAGTTCCACAATCACCTCTTGGGGGGAGAGCATCCCGTCGTACTGGGGAACGACGAGGGGATAGTCGTGTTTCCAGCGATCGATCCGGTGCCGCCACTCCTGAGTTTGGGCTGGGTCAATCTGATCGCCCCGTTCACTGTCGCGTCGCAATAGATCGAGCAGCACGTGCTTGACATCGCCCACGATCGGCACTTCAGGCGCACGATTTTTGCCCACTTCCGCCGGGTCAACGTCGATGTGGATCACCTTGGCGTGGCTGGCAAATTCGTCTAGTTTGCCTGTAACCCGATCGTCGAATCGAGCACCCACCGCGATTAGGAGATCGCACTCTGTCACCGCAAAGTTGGCATAGGCAGTGCCGTGCATCCCCAACATGCCCACCGAGAGGGGATGGTGTTCATCAAATGCCCCTTTGCCCATCAGGGTGGTGGTGACGGGAATTTGAAAGCGCTCTGCCAGCGCCTTGATCTCGGCATGGGCATCGGCAGAGATGGCACCACCGCCTACATAGAGCAGTGGCTGTTGGGCTTGCCGAATTAATTTCAGGGCTTGGGTGATTTGCCGGGGATTGCCCTTGACCGTGGGACGATAGCCCGTGAGCTTGACCGAGCCTGGCTCGACCGGAACGTAGTCAAATTCCTCTAGCCCGACATCCTTGGGTACGTCGATTAGCACCGGACCCGGACGACCCGATCGGGCAATATAAAACGCTTCCGCCACAATTCGAGCCATGTCCTTGGGATCACGCACCACGTAGGAGTGCTTGACGATCGGCAACGTAATCCCATAGATATCGGTTTCTTGGAAGGCATCACTGCCGATCGCCGCTCGGCTCACCTGCCCTGTCACCACCACCATGGGGATTGAATCCATCTGGGCGTTGGCAATGCCTGTCACCAGGTTGGTTGCTCCTGGTCCCGACGTACCAAAACACACCCCCACCCGCCCGGTTGCTCTGGCATAGCCATCGGCAGCGTGGGCAGCCCCTTGTTCATGGCGTACAAGAATGTGTTGAATGCCTCCTGCCGCTTCTGCCCGATATAACTCGTCATAGATCGGCAAAATCGCGCCACCGGGGTAGCCAAAAATGTGGTTGACTCCATGTCGTTGCAGGCTATCTATCAGCGCAAACGCACCGGTCGCCGCAGGGGGACTGGAGAACAATCGATCGATTTTGGAGTAGCAGTCGATTTGAGGGAAGCGGCAACTTGTGAAGACACAGCGGCGTTAGACATAGATGAATTATGTATCTGTTGATGCAGTAGTGGCTTAATAGTTTAGTCTAGAGGCGAGGTTAGGGTTCTGTCGATAGCCCTGCCATTGGGTTTTGGGAGGCTGGAAATTGAGTCAGAGCCAAAACCTTCCTCTCACCATGGCTTTAATCCTAAGGCTTGGGTATCCCCAATTATCAAGATCTGGTAACACGTTACATTCTGTTACTTAGAGTGATTGATCTCCGTTGTGGTTGCCACCAAATGGGCGATCAACGCTGCCGCTGTCATTCGCCTGGGAATAGGGGGTAACAGGGGGGGCGACAGAGGGGAAGCCGCATCACCGGCAGCGACCCACCAACCCTGCACGCTCTGGGGCGATCGCCACAACTGTAGGTGTTCCACCGCAGGTTCTGCATAAAACCCACTTTCCCCTGCCCCTAATAGAGCGGAACTCCAATAGGTAAAGCGATCGTGGCTGATCCGATGGATCGGAAAGTTGCCATAGAGCGGCACCCCCAGCCATCGATGGCAATCAGCCCCATTACCACTCCCCCCAGCCCTTGCCACGCCCACGCCGCACCG
>JAAUSV010000369.1 GCA_012032525.1 Leptolyngbyaceae cyanobacterium SL_7_1 | reverse complement strand
GGGAAGAAATGGGAAACAGGGGAATATTGAGCTGTTGGGCGAGGGTGCGAGCTGTAACAACTCCGATCCGTGTACCCGTGAAGCTACCAGGACCGATGGCAACGGCTAGAAATGCCAGATCACCCCACGACTGTGGAGATAAAAATTCTTGGAGATATTGGTGCAGATAGTTTGACACCTGCCGCCCCAAGTCCCAGGTTTGGGAGCGGCGATCGCCCGCAAAGTTACTCAGCGCCAATCCCAAATCGGAACTTGAGGTATGCAGGGCAAGGGCGTAGGGCAAAACAGCATTCATTTAATTTGCATTGATTCTTTTTCCCACTGTTTACGAGCGTTGATGGCAAGTTGCTTGGCTTCTTCCTCGCCGTACTTGTGAATGGAAAACTTAGCACTCTTGCGCTCGTCGCCGCTGCCCCAGCGGGCTTGCCAATATTCGTAGCGATGCCCACGGCTCGTCGATTTGGTGCGGCTAACTCCAACGATTCCACTACTGTTGCGCACGCTCATCCGACCCGCTTGGGAATCTAGGGGCATTTGCTCGTCTAACTGATCAAAATATTGCTCTGCGGCTTTCAATGCGCCGCGGGCGCCCCCGTGCTTCTTGTCAGAAAAAAATTTGGCGTATTGGGTTCCCCGCCATGTCAGTCTTACGTAGTAGCCGAAATGCTTTTTTTCAGGTTGCTCAATGCGACTGATACCCACAACGAAACCCCGTGGTTTTAAAGATAGTCTTTTTAGAGTTATCCTACACTGTTATAGCTTTATTTTGGTTGCCAGCTTTAGTGATTGCTGGATAGAGGGGGCGATCGGGCAGAGAAAAATTTAGTTTTGGCAAAACTACTGGCTAACTCCATTAAGATCTCTATAGGACTATGTGAAGAAATTCAAAGGAAGCAGGCGCATGCGAGTGGCGATCGTTGGGGCGGGGTTAGCAGGACTGACAACCGCTGTGGAATTAGCGGATGCGGGGCACGAAGCCGAGATTTTTGAATCTCGACCCTTTGTGGGTGGCAAGGTAGGCAGTTGGGTAGACGGTGATGGCAACCACTTGGAAATGGGACTACACGTCTTCTTTGGCTGCTACTACAACCTGTTTGACTTGATGCGCAAGGTGGGTGCGTTTGACCATCTACTGCTAAAGGAACATACCCACACTTTTGTCAATCGGGGTGGGCAGACGGGAATGCTCGATTTTCGCTTCATTACCGGTGCTCCCTTTAATGGACTCAAAGCCTTTTTCACCACCTCGCAATTGTCGCTGCAAGATAAAATTCAAAACTCGATCGCCTTGGGAATTAGTCCAATTGTGCGGGGATTAGTGGATTTTGATGGGGCAATGAAAACGATTCGGGCGCTAGACGACATTAGCTTTGCCGATTGGTTTCGCCAGCACGGTGGTTCTAATGGCAGCTTAAAGCGCATGTGGAATCCGATCGCCTATGCCTTGGGCTTTATCGACACCGAAAACATTTCAGCCCGCTGTATGCTCACCATTTTCCAATTCTTTGCCGCCAAGACCGAAGCCTCGGTATTGCGCATGTTGCAAGGGTCGCCAGCGGAATATTTGCACAAGCCGATTGTGGAGTATCTGGCGGCACGGGGAACTCAAGTTTATACCCGGCGGGGGGTGCGGCAAATTTTGTTTGAGCAAGTGGGCGATCGCACCCACGTCACCGGATTGGTCGTCGCCAACGGAGACAGTGAGGAAACCATCACCGCCGATACCTACGTGGTGGCGTGCGACATTCCCGGCGTACAACGGCTGCTGCCCACCGAATGGCGCAAGTGGGAACAGTTTGACAACATCTATAAACTAGATGCCGTCCCCGTTGCCACGGTGCAACTGCGATTTGATGGTTGGGTGACGGAGTTGCACAACGAGCAAGCCCAAAAACAGCTCGATCGCGCCGTCGGTCTAGACAACTTGCTCTACACCCCCGATGCCGACTTCTCCTGTTTTGCCGATCTAGCCCTCACCAGCCCCAGCGATTACTACCGCGAAGGGCAAGGCTCCTTGATTCAAGCGGTGCTAACCCCTGGCGACCCGTTCATCAAACAAAATAATGAGGCGATCGCCCAGCATGTCCTCAAACAGGTACACGATCTCTTCCCGTCCTCCCGCGATCTGACGATGACCTGGTATAGTGTCGTCAAACTGGCGCAATCGCTCTACCGTGAAGCCCCCGGCATGGAACCCTACCGCCCTGCCCAGAAGACGCCGATCGATAATTTCTTCCTGGCAGGTAGCTATACCCAACAGGACTACATCGATAGCATGGAAGGTGCGACTATCTCCGGAAGACAAGCCGCCCAAGCCATCCTGGAACCCACAGGTTATACGGTGAAGGGGGTTGGATTGTTTAAGTATTAGAGCGATTAGCGATCAGCCGAACCGCTAATCGCCAATTGCTAACCGCTAATTGCTAACTACTAACCGCTCACCCCCCATTCCCCCATGTCTAACTGGCTCGAACACAGCGTTCAAATTGAAGTCGAAACTCCCGTGGAAGTGTCGTGGAGTTTGTGGTCTGACTTAGAACAGATGCCCCGCTGGATGAAATGGATCGATTCCGTCAAGGTAATGGAAGACAACCCCGACCTCTCTCGCTGGAAACTGGCGACGGGTAGTCTAGAGTTTAGTTGGAAATCGCGGATTGTCAAAATTGTGCCGCAACAACTCATCCAATGGGAATCAGTCGATGGGTTGCCCAATCGAGGGGCAATTCGGTTTTACGATCGCGGCAACCACAGCATTGTCAAACTCACCGTCTCCTATGCCATTCCCAGTTTTCTTCGCTGGATGGACAATCTTTTTCTAGGTCGTGCTGTGGAATCTACCATCCAAGAAGATTTGAACCGATTCCGCGATTACGCCCTGCAATCCCAAGAACATGCCAAGGCAGTTGTTGGGGAGTAGGGGTAGGAGATCAAGGGTGGAATTGAGTTGCTAGTTGCGAATTACTAAAATGGCTGTCCAACTCGATCGCATTGTCCCTCTAGGTCGCTCCTTCAGGGAATACCAATTGATGTTTAACCTGACTGAGGCTGATCTGGCAGGCAGAGTGTTGGATTGTGGGGGTGGTCCGGCTAGTTTTACGGCTGAGGCGATCGCCCTTGGTTACTCCGTAGACGCAGTTGATCCGCTCTACGAATATGCTGGGGAGCAGATTGAGCAACGCTTTTGGGCAACAGTGGAGGATGTGATGGCGCAGATAGATGCGACGCCCGACGATTGGGTGTGGACGGTTCATACCGATAGTCGGGCGTTGCGTCGTCAGCGGATTGAGGTGATGGGGCGATTTCTCAAGGATTATCGGGTGGGCGATCGCTACATCACGGCTGCCCTGCCTAATTTGCCCTTTGCCGACAGCCGCTACACCTTGGCGCTCTGCTCCCATTTGCTATTTCTCTACTCCGACCTGCTTTCATTGGAATTTCATTTGGCATCGTTGCAAGAGCTGTGTCGAGTGGCGGAGGAGGTGCGAGTGTTTCCCTTGGTGACGTTGGCAGCTCAACCGTCTCCCTATGTGGCAGCGGTTTGTCAGGCGTTGGGCGATCGGGGGTTGATGACGCAGATTCAGTCGGTCGGCTATGAGTTGCAGAAGGGTGGCAATCAGATGTTGAGGATATTTCGCTGTGGAGCCAATCATCCTGCCTAGAAAGATGGCGGGGATAAACAAAACTCCTCACCTTCATTCGCTGCTTGATAGTTACTGAGCTGTTCACTCACAAACCTCAGATACTGCCTCAACTCTGGGAGCAAGGGTTGATTGATGGAATGGCGAAAACGAGAAATGCCGTCTTCAATTTCCCAAGGCAATAATTGACGCACAAACTCCTCTGTCCCGGCAACCACAGAGACATCAGATTCGATCGAAAGCCATATCCAGGCTGGTCTCTCATCTCCGGCAAATAGAACTGTGGGAAGCGCGCCTAGATACCGTCGGAATTCATTCAAGCCTTCAACAGTTGTAGGCACAAGATAACTATCAAGCTCAATAGCAAGCAATCGCACCCCATAAAGCTGTGTGTAATGATTTTGTTGTAAAACCGTGGCTACATGGTTGGTTAGAGAGGGGTTTAGGAAAATCTCTGAAGTGACGGGAACTGCAATCCAGTTTTGCAACTTAAATAGGACTAATTCCGTTGTTTGCCTATTGCGTGTAGTGCAGCGAATTACCCAGGACAGGCTTTCGTCAATCTGGGTGGCTAAAGTTATGTCTTTAATTGAAGAGATATAGTTCACAATCTAGCCCCATTGCAGAATATCAAGGGGGGAGGCTATGAATAGATAGCAATTCCATCTCTATTGATAAATCCTAGCGTCTCAGAAAATCCTAGCGTTGCAACCCTGTGAACGAATTACAAGCAGAAGTCTTAGTGGTGGGTGGCGGCACAGGCGGTGTTGCCGCCGCAATCCAGGCAGCTCGACGAGGAGCACAGACTGTCCTAGTGAGCGAAACCCCCTGGCTGGGCGGCATGTTGACCGCAGCCGGTGTTGCGGCTCCCGATGGCAATGAGTTGATTGCCTTCCAAACCGGGCTGTGGGGCGCGTTTGTCCGAGAAGTGCGGCGACGACAGCCCACTGGATTGGATCACGCCTGGGTGAGCTTTTTTACCTACGATCCCCGAATTGGGGCGGAGATTTTTGCCGACTGGGTGTTACAGTTGCCCAATTTGAGGTGGATTAGCGATCGCACCCCCCTAGAAGTGCTCACCCAGGGGACAACCATCACCGGAGTTCGCTTTGCGGACCTGACGGTTCGCGCCAATATCACCATCGATGGCACAGAACTGGGGGATGTGTTGGCGCTGGCATCCGTACCCCACCGCTGGGGATGGGAGTGGCAGAGCGAGTGGGGAGAACCAAGCGCCCCCACCGCACCGAGCGAATTGACCGATCGCTATCCCATACAAGCGCCACGTGGTGGTGGTGGATGCAGGATTACGGTGACATTGCCCCAGAAATTCCCGCCCCCGCGATCGACCGC